>JAUXGF010000505.1 GCA_030622395.1 Calditrichaceae bacterium | reverse complement strand
TATGGTTTGCCGGTAAAAATCAACTATTCTTTTTTCTGATCTTTTTTTGTATTGTCAAAAACGGAAGTCGCCGTAGCGATTATACTGGAAATATCAGCCATATTTGTTGGAATAATCATTGTATTGTTTTGGTCCGCCAGTTTCCCGAATTCAGTTAAGTATTGTTCGGCAATCCTTAAATTCACGGCATTTAATCCGCCTTTTTCATTAATCGAATTGGCTATTTCTCTAATTCCCCAGGCTGTCGCTTTAGCTATTTGTTCAATTTCCGCAGCTTTACCTTCCGCTTCATTAATCCGTTTTTGTTTTTCGCCTTCCGATTTTTTAATCAATTCCTGCTTATCGCCTTCGGCTACATTTATCTTTGCCTGTTTTTCGCCTTCGGACTCGGCGATCATAGCTCTCTTTTCGCGTTCTGCCCGCATTTGTTTTTCCATAGCGTCTTTAATGCTCTGCGGAGGAGTGATATTTTTTACTTCATACCTAGTGACTTTAACGCCCCATGGATCGCTCGCTTTATCAACCGCTTCAACTATGACGGTGTTTATGGTTTCCCTTTCTTCAAATGTCCTGTCTAATTCCAATTTGCCTATAACGCTTCTCATTGTTGTCTGGGCAATCTGAATGGATGCAAATCTGTAATTATCAATTCCATAAGAAGCCTTTTTAGGATCAAGCACCTGCAAGTAAAGAATGCCGTCCACTTCTACTGCGATATTGTCTCTAGTGATACACGATTGAGACGCCACATCAATTGCCTGTTCTTTCATGGTATGTTTATAAGCAATCTTATCAATAAATGGAACAATGATTTGGAATCCCGCTATCAAAGTGCTTCTATATTTACCCAATCGCTCTAAGATATAAGCAGTTCGTTGGGGCACGATTTTTATTGTAGAAAAAAATACAATAACGATAAATATTGCGCCGCATATTAAGATAAAAGTCATGTTTCCTCCTTTATGGTTTTTATTTTTAAACTCAAATTCCGAATAGCCGTGATGTTTTTTTGCGAAAATTATATTTAGTGCCTGAGCGAAAAAGCACTTTTTGTCATTTCGAATCCCGATTTATCGGGTGAGAAATCTTTAACTTCAATATTTATAACGCTAATAGATTTCTCGCTCCGCTCGCGCCGTAAGGCGTCCCTGTGGGAAAATGACAGTTTTGGCTAGTTTTCGTTCAGGCACTAATTAGAAATTTAATTCGTAATTTGAAATTCCAAATTTACAACGTTATGATTTATTTGTATCTAAAGGTTCAACTTTTAAAACAATGCTTTCTTTACTGATAATTTTAACAAGCGCTCCTTTTTTAATATTGTGATCAGACTCTGCATTCCAGGTCGTTCCCTTAAAGCTGATCTTCCCTTGTTTACCGTCTTTAATATCTAACTCAACTTCCGCTGTTTTCCCGATAAATTCATCCGCTAAAGTGTCTTTTGGCTGCTGGTCTTCTTTAAAAAATCTTTTCTTAAGATAATTACGAAGTAAGATTAAAGAGATAATAGAGGTAGTTATAAATATTATTATTTGAAGATTAATATTTACATCAAACACCAGGCAGCACAAAGAGGTTATCCAGGCGCCTATTCCAAAGAAAACAATAATTAAGCCCGGAAGTGTAAATTCCAAAAGCAAAAACAGCAAGCCGATTATAAACCATATAATTTCCGGCTTTAATAATGGTTTTAAAAATTCCATTTTTTATCCCTTCTATAATAATATTTAATTGTGTACCGCTCACTAAATAGTTTGCATAAAAGTAATCAGCAGTCAGCGCTCAGCTATCAGCTTTCAGTTTTAAGTGTGGTTTATGATTTTTTTGCATTAGTCTAACAACTGAGAGCTTTTATAAAATATTATTTGCTGCATGGTCGTCCCCTTCCTACTCCACAGGAGTCCCCTCGGGACAGGAACGCCTTTTCCAACGGGACTCCTTCGGAGTGGCGTTGGAAAAACAACTTTTGCTTTACTATATACAAATTTCAAGGTTTTATATTCAAAAGTTATTTGCGGCTCTTTAATTTGTAGTCATGCCTACCGAAAATCAGGAAGTCATAAATGGTCACACATTGTAAAAATTTAAAGTTTATAAATGAACTAAAATAACTAAAGTTTTCATTAACTTTAGATACTTTAGGCGCTTTGAATAGGGTAAATGTTTCCCAATCATCCACATAGGCGTCAACTTAACAAATAGGTCTATGTTGGTAATTTTGTCCCATAGGGACATTTGATAATAGCCCAGAGATTCATCTCT
>JAUXGF010000208.1 GCA_030622395.1 Calditrichaceae bacterium | reverse complement strand
TTGCAGGTATATAATACTCTCGGGCAAACAGCGGCTGTAAAAAAGAAAACATTCAATACGCCGGGATTTAAAGAGATACCGTTTAACGCTGAGAGTCTGCCCAGCGGGAATTATCTCTACAGGCTGAGCTTAAAAACTTCATCCGGGATATTTAAACGGGAAGGGAAGTTTGTTTTATTAAGATAAATAATTCTGCGGGTTATGATTAATAGGTTTAAATATCAATTTATACCGAAATAAAAGTGGTTTATCCCACGCCAAAGGCGTTTCTACGGAAAGGGACTACTATGTAGCAAAAAAACACTTAGCTTCTGTATCGGTATAACTGAAAGGACGAAATGGTTAAAGGGCCAAGTTTTTAGTCCCTTATGAGTTGAATTCGTAAAAAATTGTTAAAAACTTTTTTAACCGATTCTGCAATCCTTTGTGTACCAAGGCATAGAGAGGATTTTAACAAAAAACCAACTATGGTATACCAAATTTAAGCCGGATAATTCTTTAGTCCCGGCGGGACGCAATGTTTGTAATAAAAGACAACCCCAAAGAAGGGGAAGCCCCATTCCCACCCCACAGGAGTCCCCGTAGGGCCTGAGCTTTGCACACACTTAACACCGAGGTTTAAAAGTAGATTTTTAAAAAAGGCTGCCATATTTTCTGATTTCAGTCTACAGATAACAATTTTTGGGCTAAAGCCCGAAATTAATTTTGGAAATTTAGGTTTCCCCGACTTTTTAAGTCGGGGATATGGAATCTACACTCCAATCTGGGCTTTAGCCCAAAAAATCATCTGTGC
The DNA here is from genome assembly GCA_030622395.1 of Calditrichaceae bacterium. Taxonomy (GTDB): domain Bacteria; phylum Calditrichota; class Calditrichia; order Calditrichales; family Calditrichaceae; genus JAUXGF01. Next base: position 5,125 of record JAUXGF010000208.1, on the reverse strand, counting down.
CCCTCGGTGTTAAGTGTGTATAAAGCTCAACCGTAGGACAGGGAGGCTGCGCCCGGGCGATATGAAATTTATTATAGATGACTGCTCCCCTGCGCCTGCCTGCCGGCGCCGTGCTTGCCGGCAGGCAGGCGCGGGGCCTCCTGATTAATAGGGACGGCTACCCAAGATGGGAAGCAGAGAATAATTGAATGCTGAAGAAGTGGTCCCGAAACGTCGGGATGAGATTTATTATTTCCAGTTTATCCGGCTCAGGAATGTATCGGGTTTAAATGAAAAATTGTAATTTCAGAGCTCCTGATACTATGATGATTTTCGGCAATATGTTGAATTTGGTTGGATATATCATTAAGGTAGTTGCAAAATATCGGTGCTTACAGCGGTTCAACTCGGAACAAAAACAGGTCCGGTTTTTGGTATTAGTGAAGTTATACAAGGCGTTTTTCGGTTAACCGCAAACCGTTAAGCAGAAAACCCGTATTTAACAGGGTGAATTTATTTCTATGTTTTTACTAATTTTTAAAACTTATTATAAAAAAAACGCCCTCTTCTTCGAGGGCGTTTTTTTTAGTACATCGCTTTATTTAAGCTTTGCCACTTCTTTTTCCAACCGGTCAACTAATTCGTCAAGCTGCTTAACAACTGCCATAATAGTTTCGGGTTTGGATAAATCCACCCCGGCTTTTTTGAGCTGTTCCATAGGATAATCGTTTCCGCCCGACTTGAGTAGATTTAGGTAACCCTCTGTAGCCGCTTTACGTTCTTTCTTTGATCCCTTTGTGACTTCATCATACAACTGGGCTGAAGAAGCAAAACAGGTGGCGTATTGGAAAACGTAATAAGGATAATTATAAAAATGAGGTATCCGCGCCCAGACTACATCAATCAGCTCGTCATTGATTACAGCATCGCCATAATAAGCGGCAAAAAGATCATGCGTAATTCCGGAAAGCGTTTTTGCGGTGATGGGCTGTCCTTGTTCGACAAGGCGGTGTACTTGCAATTCATAATCAGCTAACAAAACCTGAAAATAAAAAGTGCCTGTAACAGCCCTGATCGCCTGTTGTAAAAGTGCAATGCGTTCTTTGGGGTCTTTCGATTTTTCCAGTAAGTAATCCAGCAGCAGCCGTTCATTAAATGTGGAAGCGACTTCCGCTACAAAAATTGTATAGGAGCAAGTGGCAAAGGGCTGGTTTTCATTTGATAAAACCGAATGTAAAGTATGACCAAGTTCGTGTCCTAACGTAAATACATTATCCAGCGTTCCGTTGTAATTTAGCAGCATATAAGGATGAACGCCGTAAACATTGGAGGAATAAGCGCCCGCGCGTTTACCAGTATTTTCATAAACGTCAAGCCATCCGCCTGAAACAGCCTTTTTCATTTTTTTCTGATAGTCTTTCCCAAGCGGGGCGATTGAAGCCAGAACCCATTTTTTGGCGTCTTCGTATTCATACGTTTTGTTAAAATCAGTTAGGCTGATTGATCCGTCATAATTATGATATTCATCTAACCCAAGAATTTTTGCCCGTAATTTAATGTAACGCTGCAGCGGCTGCACATTGGCTTTAACAGTATTTACCAGGTTCTCATAAACTTCGACAGGAATATTATCCCCTTCCAAAGCGGCTTCTAAAGTTGATTTATAATTTTTAGCCTGAGCGCCCGCCCAATCGCGTTGACAAATAGCGCTGTAAATAGCGGAGTAAGTATTTTTGTTTTTATCATAAACAGTGTAATGTTCTTCAAAGGCTTTTTTACGGTCTTCTTGATTATGATTGGTTGCCAGAATGCGGCTGTAATTACCGCTTGTCATCACTGCTTCCTCACCGTTAGATAATTTAACCGTAGGGAATATAATATCTGAAGTCGATAGCTCAGAATAAATAGAGCGCGGGCATCCGCTGAATTGACCATAAAAGGAAAGTAATTTTTCTTTGTCCTCATCCAAAACATGTTCTTGCTGGCGGTATAAATCTTCAACGCCAAAACGATAAGGCGACAATGCCGGAGTTTCATCCAACCATGTTTTCATAGTTTTCCATGGAATTTTCAGCATCTCCGGTGAAAACCATGCCGTGGCGGTATTGAATTTAGAAAAAAGGATTTGAACTTTCTGCAGCCGCGCCGCGACTTCTTGATTACGCGTATCAGTATCTCTTGTCAATTGCGGATAACGATAAACACGATAGGAAAGAATATTTAATTCTTCATCTAATTTAAAAGCTTTTAATAAACTTTCCGGACCTTTAGATAACGATCCCTTTAATCCTGCAAAAGCTTCCATTTTTTGTTCCAGGTCTGTCAATCCTTGTTCCCACTCCTGCCAGCCGGAATAAATATCGTTTAAATCCCATTTGTATTTGGCGTCAATATCATCACGGTTTAGCGAACGCTCCTGAGCCGCCGCCGTTCCTATGATGATAATACAAATACTAAATACACTTAATAAAAAACGCTTGAAAAAAATCATGCAAACCTCCAAATAAAATTATAAGTATGAGTAAAATGAAATGTATGAGTTAATGGTCTTAAAAAACTTATACGAGAAATCAAATAAAAGTTACAAAATAAAATAACCGGTAAACTTGTTAAATAGTATATTTAAAGAATATGTTAAATGGTTACATTCTACTATTTTTCAAAACCCTTTCTTTAAAAATGCCCCTTCAGGAAACTTTAAACGAATCCCCGATGGAAATCAGGATCGATTTATTCCAATGAACTATTCCCTCTTATTCCGCAGGAGTTCCTTCCACAAGGTGACCAATGTGTAGCGGAAAAGTTTGCCAGCCCTGTCCTAATTAATCGTAAGACAGAAATGGGTGTACAATTTACACAGTAGACACGAGGCATTGCCTCGTCTCTACGGGGATGTGTGCACATACTATTTTAGAACGTCGATTATTTTATGGTCGACCCAATAGATATTTCCAAGACCGTTTTGAACGCTGTTGAACATTTCTATAAATTCATTATACGTGCGCTGAGTTTGTGAATAAAATTTTTGTGAGCTTCCGCCAAAACGCGAGAAAAAGAAAAATTTACCGTCAGGGGAGACTGCCGGACAATATTCGTAATCGCTTGAATTAATCTTGTCTCCTAAATTTTTAGCTTTAGTCCACGAACCGTCCTCTTTACGGAAACAGATGTACAGATCGCCGCCGCCGTGACCTCCGGGTCTGGCGGAAGTAAATATAATATAGCTTTCATCCGCGGCGATAAAGGGATCCCAATCAGGATATTGACAATTTATAGAGTCGCCAAGATTTTCAGGTTTTGCATAATTCCCATCAATAAATTTAAAACGGTAAATATCCCATGATCCTTTACCGCCGTCGCGGGCAGAGGTAAAATAAAGCGTACTGTCTTTAGTGATGGAAATATAATATTCATCTTTATCCGAATTGACGGTTAAGCCTGCGTTTTGCGGTTCAGCCCAGCCTGTTTCAGTTCTTTCTACAAACCATATATCCGTATCCTCGTTTGGCTTTTCCTGTTCTTCTAACGGACGTCGTGAAATAAAATAAAGCCTGTTCCCGTCAATTGAAAAGAAAGGATCAAAATCACTGTGCTTTCCTGAAAATGAAGCGACCTGCGGCGGAGTCCATTTATCATTATCCATCCTCATAAACATGATAACATTAAAATTTTGATATGGATCAGCCATAGAAAAATAAAACTCTTTTCCATCAGGTGAAAAAGCGGCGTTCATTTCAAAAGCGGCTGTTGATATGATTCCGGGAGCAAAAATCTCAGGCGTTAACTGCGGCGGAGTTTGCCCAAAGTAATCGCCTTTTAGATCCTTTGATTCTTTTAGTTGATTGCAGCCCGCTAAAAAAATCATTATAAAAAAAGAAAATCCCACCAGTCGAAATTTTATAATTTCTCTCATTAAATTTTCCTTTCTGATTTTTCTTGATTCTTACTTCTCTGCCCTTCGGTTAAGCTCAGGGCGCCGCTTCTCGCAAAGCAACCCCTTTCACGAAGTGATCCCGAAATCGGGGCGGGGCTGCTTCCCAATTCCTAAGCCGGATAAACTAGAAGCAACAAATCTCATCCCGACGGTTCGGAATCAATTTTTTAGGATTCCATTCTTCTCCGCTTCGTCAATTCAAAATATCATACCGCCCGGGCGCAGCCTCCCTGCGGGAACGGGGCTTCCCATTTTTTTTTGTGGTATCTTTTACTATAAACATTTCGTCCCGCTGGGGCTAAAGAATTATACGGCTCAATATTGGTGAACCATAATTTTCCCCTCGTATCAGAGTTAAGCGAAGCGGTCTCTGATACAAGAAAACTCATACGCGCCCAATTCCCATTTCCTATTTCCTATTTCCCAATTCCTAATTCCCACTTACCACTTCCTGCTTCTCTCGCAGCGACCCCTTCGGGGCTAATCATAAGCCAACCGCGTTTTCTTATCCGCTAAAGTCGGTTTAATAATTTCTTCCCATTCCGCAGAGCTCCACGTTCCCAGCGGTTTATGAATATCATAATATTTCTGCGGAATTGGATGCGTTCCGAAAACAACCTCGATCCCATAAGCTTTTTTTATAAACTCGCCAAAATGAGTTATATAGGGACACGGAGGATAACCGACTATCAAACCGGTGGCAAAATGAATTACCTGCGCTCCGTTCTTCTTCATTTCCTCCGGAGCGTATTCGATGTTGCCGCCGGGACATCCGGCGCAGGTTGTGTATCCAACTAACTCCACTTCCCTGTTTTTATAAACACTGAAGGCTCCTTCTCTATTTTTTAGCGCTCTAAAGCATTTGCCCCCGGCGCAGGTATGGTAACGGTGACAGATGATAATTCCAATTTTGATTTTTTCTTTCATTTTGCCGTCTCCTTTTTTTAAAAATAAAAACAACTTATTGAAATATTTAGAATAGCCACTAAGACACTAAGACACAAAGAAAAATCGGGATATCAGTTTTACAATCCAAAAATTTAATTTAAATAAACACAGTCTGCCGCGCAAATTCTATCACCCTGGATTATTCATAAATGATTGCCACAAAGTCGCAAAGACACGAAGTAACACTAAGAAAGAATATAATTGAATTTAAAACTCAGATTTATGCTAATAATTTATGAATACTATTCTAATTCATTGTTTTTT
>JAUXGF010000016.1 GCA_030622395.1 Calditrichaceae bacterium | reverse complement strand
TTTTTTGTCATTTCGACCGAAGGGAGAAATCTTTAACTTCAATATTTATAACTATAAAAGATTTCTCGCTCCGCTTCAAAATGACAGTTTGGGCTAGTTTTCGTTCAGACACTAATTAGTATTTGAATGAAAAGGGATTTTTTATATGGCACTTATTTTATGTACATCATCTTTTTTACACAATTAAATTTACCGGCTTTTATACGATAAAAATAAATGCCGCTTGAAAGCTGAAGTCCTTTGGAATCCCTGCCATCCCATACTAATTTATATGAACCCGCCTGTTGTTTATTTTCAACAAGGGTAATCAATTTTTTTCCCAATATACCGTAAATTTCAAGTTTCACTTCTGCCGCGGAAGGCAATGAATAAGTAATTGCGGTTGATGCATTAAAAGGATTTGGATAATTATTTAAATTAAATTCATCCGGTTTAAAATACATATCGGAAATATTTGAAGAACCGTAATTCAGTTTAATAAGCCAGATATTATATTCACCGGCTTCATAAGTATAGTTATCACCGGCTATAATAAATCCTCCGTCATCTGTAGGCATAATCCATCTTCCCCAATCATTACTTGTTTTATCAATTGTTTTTGTCCATAGATTATTCCCATTTGCTTCGGATTTAACAACAAATACATCTGTATTACTATCTTCTGATTCAAAATTACCTGTCGCCACATAACCCCCATCAGGAGTTATCCGAACAGCTTCTCCGCCGTCAGATTTGCTGTCGCCATAAGTTTCCGTCCATAATGTATTACCACTACTATCTGTTTTTATTAACCATAAATCACTTTCACCCATTCCATACGACTTTGTATAGCCTGTTAAGATATAGCCATTGTCAGATGTTTGCCGGACAGATTTCCCGCCGTCAGAATCAGCGCCGCCAAAAGTTTTGGTCCATAAAGTGTCGCCATTGATATTGGTTTTAATTAACCAGAAATCACGACTTCCCGCTCCATAAGAATAAGTATCTCCAACAATAATATATCCGCCGTCATCCGTTTGTTGTACTTCACAACCATAATCGCTGCTGCTTCCGCCATAGGTTTTGGACCAATCAGTATTTCCCAGGCTGTCCGTTTTAATTAGCCAAACTGCGGCGTATCCCGGCCCGTAAGATTCGGTATATCCTGTAATAATATATCCGTTATCATTGGTCTGTTGTACGGAATAAGCCCAATCCCAGGATGAACCGCCATAAGTTTTATCCCATAATACATTGCCGCTATTATCTGTTTTTATTAGCCAGAAATCGTAGCTTCCATTTCCATAAGAAGCGGTTGTTCCAATTATAATATAACCGTTATCGTTGGTTTTTTGAATTGCACTGCAGCGGTCTTCTGATGAACCGCCATAGGTTTTAGACCACTGATCATTACCGGAAGCATCGGTTTTAATTAATAAGACGTCATAATGACCTGCGCCCCAGGAAAAAGTTTCTCCTGCGACAATGTATCCGCCGTCAGAAGTCTGCTGAACGGCTCGTCCCCATTCATATTCACTCCCGCCAAATGTTTTAGTCCATGTAGTATCGGGCGGGGTTTGGGCAAATAAGAATGTTGTTAGGAATAATAAATAAATTGTAATACATTTTTTCACTTTATTAATCTCCTGATTTTAAAATTTTGAAATTACCATTATTTACTGAATTTAGATAATAAGTATCATTTTATTTATCAAAGCGCTCAAGCCTTAAAATAATGCCAATTTTCTCATAAATATCATCTGTATCCCTGTTTGCTGACAGATGATGTGAGGATAGGGCAATAACATCCCTCTCAGAAGGCTGCCGGTAGGGATTAAATTAAAGGCACTATGGTGATTGAATTAATTAAAGGTTTAAAGCAATTTAAATTTATTTGCTAAGAATATCAATTAATAGAATGGGTTTTTTATAATTAACTCAAGTTTCGCAGATACATAAATAGTTGTTTTTATTATGGCAACTTTAATTTACAAAACAACTAACCTGTTGTTAATTCGTTAGTTGCAAAAATTCCATTTTGAGTAAAAAAAGCCGGTTATTAAAAGTGTTTTTTGAGAATCGACTTTTTGGGCCTATCCCCAAAAGTCGTTTTTTTGAAAATATCTTTAGAATCTTAGATTATATTGAAATATTTGCAATTATACACGTTAAAAACGGCTTATTTTAGTCGCAACTATTTTAATTATTAACTGCGAAACTTGAGTAATTAATATATGGATATTTTCAATGGTTTTAGACATACCTTTTTTGAAGAAGAGAAGTCAGCAGAAAAAAGAAAAAGTGGCAGTCGGTAATAGTTCAGCTTTTTTGAATGGAGTAATGGGGTGATGGTTAAATGACTGAATGGTTAGATGGTTGAATGGATAAGTAGATAATAGATCATTTCAATTCTTCGCCAATCCATTACTCTCCCACAAGGGACTTCTTCGGAGCAATCTCCAGCGCCCCATCCCGACCATTCTTCGTCAATTCATTAATTCAATTCTTCCTTAGTCCACCACCCCATTTTTTTAAGATTCTATTCTTCAAAGACCGCAAAGGTTTGGGAAAACCTTTGAGGTCTCTTCTTCCACCATTCCAATACTCCAACTCTTATCCATCCCATCAATTCATTAATTCAATAATTCAATTTTTCCATTACTCCATCACTCCACCACTCCATCACTCCATTTCTTCATCACTCCAAATTTTCACCAATTCATCTTTAGAGATCATTTTAGAAAAGTCATTTTTTTACTAAAAATATAACTGCCTACGCTTAATTGATAGATATAAATTCCACTGGCTGCCTTTCTATTAAAATTATCATTTGCGTCCCAAACAACTGTATGCAATCCCATCTCTTGTTTAGTATTCACTAATGTCTTAACCTTTTGACCGAGAACATTGTACACCTCAAGAGTAACATGCCGGCTATGTAATAAATTGTATTTTATAGTTGTTAGCGGGTTAAATGGATTGGGATAGTTTTGATGAAGCTCAAATTTATTTACAGTTGAATTCTGTTCTTCAACATAAGTCGGAATTGTCAGTGTTATGGAATCATAAATCCATAAACAGCTATCCGTAGAACTATTCTGTGAACTAAAAAGACTGGCTCCCGGAAGGGGATCGATCATATAAATAAAATGAGCCGTAATTTCATTTCCATCCATTTCCAGTTTGTCGGCTACATAAGGATAATATTCCGCCGTTTGTTTTTCGGTGATTAATATTTCAGGGTTTGCCCACGATAAGCCCCCGTCTTTTGATATTGTATAAGCTAAATCGTGATAGTAAAAATTATTTGAATTAGCGCTGCCATCGCCGGGATAAATATTTGTATCGCTTTTTCCAATTTCATCAGAAAATTCGGGAATGGACCAGGCGACAAAAATATTCTCACCGTCTTCTGAAATCCCTATTGACGGATATGCCTGCCCAATACAATTGCCGGGAAACTCATTTACTAATATTTCCCAGTTGCTTTCATCGACTTCCTGCTGCGAAATAGCGGTCCATTGTTTATCTCTGCTGTTCCAGTACAGCACAGGAAATGCAAAAATAATTTCGCTGTCCTTATCAAACCACGACATTCCGTTGCATACGGCATGAACAATGCCGTTATTATCGACTACCGATTGAATTTGTCCAAAATTTTCAAAAAGAGGCGCATAATTTGGTCTGTTTACAATTTGTCCCAGAACTCCGTCTGTCCCTATAACCTCGCCGGTCCATATTGCTCCGAAGTTTGTTGAATAATACCAATAAGCCACATCGCCGCTGTCATCGGGAGCTGAACCTAGTCCTGCGTCGCCTTCCCTGGTAACCGTACCAAGAATAGAAATTACCCGACCGTCCGGCGAGTTTTGAATACTGACTCCCTTATTCAAATTTGACCAATAAGCTGGATCGCTATCGCCTACATGTCCCGCGCCGCTAAAATTTAAACCTTGATTTTCAGATTTAAAAATTGAGCTGCCGTCCGTTACAGCCCAGATTGTCCCGTCCGGTAAATAAGTAAAAGCGGGAAAATTGCCGCCAAAAGAATTCGGTAATCTGTTTACGATTAAAGAATCTAAATCAACAGTAGCCATCCACGAAGAACCGTCGTGATGTCCCATTAAAATAGCTTTCCCCGCTAAAGGGCCTTGCTCGGCGACTTGAATACCGCCAAATCCATAATTTAATTCTTCCGCCCATACGGAAAAAGCGTCAAAACCAGCGCTGCCGCCATGCATGAATATCAAATTTCGATTCCCCCCCGTTAGCCGTTGCATTGATGTAGATAAAGGATTTTTTTGTCCATCATTATCAATGTCATACATACATAACATCGGCTGTGTCACTTCGTTTGAGGGAAAGTCATAGTTTGTAAATATCATGCCTTCGCCGGCTTGGGTATTCATTTCTGAACATGACTTATTGTTTAAGTAATCGCCATTAAAAGTGGGATAGATTTTATTAACCTTACAATGTGTATTAGATTTAGGAGTAATGTCTAAATATCCCTGACTAAAAACAATTGACGGTAATAAAATTAAAGTAAAAATTAGAGTTGAACATTTCTTAATCATAATATTATCCATAATATGTTAAATTAAATTATTAAACCCTGAGGAAAACTCCCCAGTCTTATTACTTGCCGTTCCTTTAGAACAAATTTTATGCCATATTTGATCTATATCACATTTTGTAGTAAATAAATTGTAGCAAATACCGGCGCAAGGATATTGCTAATGTTTTATATGCCTTACTCTATATAAATATTTATTGTTAGATTGATTGATTGAATTAAGGAGATTTTTAGGTATATAAAATTTATAAACAATAGATAATCACAATCTAATATTAAATATGTTAAATCAAATGAGCGATTATTGCACACTTTTAAAGATATCTAAATTATGTAGGAAATTAATGAAAGCAATACTTGTTGGAAAGGAGTGTCCCAAATAGTCCGGACTTTTTACGGGGATACTTGATACCGGTTACTGGATGCTGGATGGAAGATTCCCCATAGTCGGTCGCCTTGCGAAAAGATGCAAGATGCCGGTTAGCCTGCCTGCCACGCTTCACTTAGCGCAGACAGGAACGGGGAGAATGTAAATCCCTGCCTGCGGCGGGCAGGCCGCTTTTGTGGGAATACCGATCACCGATTACTGGATATGGGGATGATCAAGTTTCTTCATCCAGTATCTATTTTAATAAAACATTCCCAGAATATTCGGGACGATACAATTAAACAGGCTATCTAATAATTACCAGCTTCCCCGATGATATCTTTTTATTTTTATTCTTAAAATAATATAGATACAATCCCGAATTTACTATTTTGCCGGAACTGTTCTTTACATCCCAATTATAAAAGCCGCTAATATTATCCATTTTAAATACCGGTTCGCCAAGCAAATTGTAAATTATAAGCGTGGAGTTTTCCGGAATATCCAAAAAAGTTATTCCATTATTATGTTGCGCCGGGCGGTACGGAATTGGATAAGCGTTTATTTCCGCGCTTGATTCAGGAATAAAAGAGCTGTCTGAATAAACGGTGATAGCCGCCTTATCAAAAAAACTATCCGCATCTGTGACAGTGAAAATTAATTTTTCCTGATTGCCCCAGTCACCTGTTGACGAAATTGTAGCAATATGAGAAACAGGATCTATTTGGACAGACAATTTAACATTACCTTCTATAGTCCAGGTAAGTTGATTGGAAGGATCATCCGGGTCTGTAACATAATTATCTAAATAAACTTCATTTATGCTATCGGGAGGCATTACCCTATTTTTAACAGAGTTCGGGAATTCAATTTTAGGAAGCGCGGCAGAAACTTCATCAGAATAATTACTCTCAATACTTTCTGAATTTACCGCTTTGAGGCGATAAAAATATAAAACGCCTCTCTCAATATCCTTATCTGTATAATCTATGTAAATAGTATCAGGATGAGTGACTTGTCCGACTGAATCTACCGGTAAAGATTTAGTATCCCGAAAAACAAGATAATGAGACATATTACTCTCAGAATTACTATCCCATATCAGTCTCCATTGTTTTGTTTGAGCTGATAACTCCGAAAAAATGCCGGTAAAAATAATAATACAAATGTAAAGAATTTTATGTTTACTATTTAACATCTATTACCGCCTCTTTTGAAAAAGAACTTTCAAATTTATCAATAACCAGGGTAACGCAAAAAAAGTATTTTCCCTTACTCATTGGTTTTTTTAATATCTTTAAATTTTTACTGACAGGCGTTTTAGTTATCTTCTTCCAAGTTTTATTGTCGGAATAACGGGCATAAACATTATATAACGCTCCCTGTTGTTCCTTCCATGAGATAATGAGGTTCCCTTTAGAGATTTTAGCGGTTACGTTTTGCGGCGTTTGTAATGAATTTTTCCTGTAATAAGATTGCACCGGTTTTGCATAATTATTATTGGGAGTATTCAATTTAAATTTAATTCCAAATCTATGAGTCGCTCCCAGTTCTGAAGGTGAATAGAATGAATAATCAATCTGATATCTATTAAGAAATTGCAATCCAGCTCCGAATGCCGGAGTTAACATGTTTTCTTGTCGAACCTGGTTACCCGCCCGCACAGAGAATGTTTTATTATAAACATACTCAACGCCAAAATTAAAATAATATTCAGTATCTACCGATTTAACAATATCAGTGGAAAAACAGAATTGATTAGCAAGAAATTTATAAGCTAAACCGGCGCGGTATGTTAAGGGAATTTCTTGTTTTTCTTTATCATATTGTATTTTGCCGCCAAGATTTTGCAACGCCATACCAAAGGTTAAGCCGCGGATAAATGTGTACATATAAAAACCTGCGTCTAATGCAATCCCATCGGCGGCGTAACCGCTTAAATCATCCCGAAAGTATTTTAGCCCGATTCCCAAATATAAACTTGGATGTAATTTATAACCTAAACCCAAATGACAAATGCTGCTTGAGACATTTATCGATTCCGTGTTTTGCCCAAATTCATCTTTTCCTTGAATAGAAGGCGTCCATAGATGCGAAAAAGCCAGAGCTGCAACTATTTTACGATTGAATTTATAAGCGAAGGTGATATTATCAAAACGGATATCTTCCAACCATTCGGTATGGTTTAATCCTATTACAGACATTTTAAGTTTAGGCAATCCGGCGGGATTATAAAAAAGAGCGCTCTCATTGTCGGCTACTGCGGTAAAAGCATCGGCAAGTCCGGCGGCTCTGGGGCTTAATCCGCATCTTAAAAACAAAGCGCTTGCCGTGCCAGCGGATGAAGCGGCTTCTTGCGCCGAAGCTGTAAAATGGAATGTGAATAATAAAATTAGTATTAATTGTTTTCGCATATAATTCAAATATATATATTATATAGTGGTTTGTAAACACTGAATTAAAACCTTTAAAGCTGCAAACCATTTTAACTTGATTTTATAATCGGTCATTATTTAAAATATTCAAATAAAAACGATAAAAATCGGTAAAACCTCAGATGAAGGAGTAAAATATTAAGACCCACCCCTAACCCCTCCTCCCGACATCGGGATTTCCGCTTCGCTCCAACAAGAGGGGAATACGCAATGCCACTCTTGCTCCGTAGGAGTTCCTGCGGAAGGAGAGTTACCCCGAAGTATCGCGATGTAAGCAGGGGTAGGTATGTGTTATTCCAAATATACACCCAAATAAATTCCTCACCCCGTCATTTATGTATTACTTTCTTTTTACGAATCACTTTGCCAAATTTGCGCGCCCGTTCCATCAAAATATCCGCTTCTTGACAGGAGAGCGGCGATATTTTAAGACCGGCCTCTTTCAAAGCCTGCGCAGTCCAAACATTGCAGGTTTTGGGAAAGTAATATTTGGGTTTCCCTAAAAAAAACCGGCTGTTCCCATAAAGCCCTTTTCCAGTCTCAATCAATTTGCCAAGACTGTCGCGGGCATAAGTCCGGTGAATAAATCGGCACAATTTATAAAAAGCATCAACAGATAAATCAATTTGAATTATTTCACTCAAACCAAAATAATCTTCAACCGGACTGTTAAAACCTACTATATGTAAAACGCTGGCAGTGGGCAATAACGCAGCTCTGGCGACGTTAAGTATACTAAAATCAGGGTTTTGATAAAAAGCTTTATCACCCCAGCCGATCTCTAAATTTATTCCATTAGGGAAATCTGCATGTTTTGGCAATAGCGAATCAGGAATATCGTCTTTTTGCAGCACAATCCCGGTATGCCATCCATGACTTACAATATAAATTGTTTTAAGGGAATCAGGCGCATTTATTGAAACCTGTCCTTTTATGTTCCCGGAGCTGATGTAAAAAAATATTATACAAAATATAAATATGAAGAATAAATAGTATCTTATTTTGTTTGGTTTTTCCATAATTTATCCTACTTTTTAAGAACCGGATAGAAAACTGATAACACTGATAATACGGATTTACACAGATTAAGTGGATGATTTATTCTGACAATATTCTTACTTTTCCAAAACTGCCTGAGTGGAATCTTCTTTTAAATCAATCTTATAAATAAAGCGGTCTTGAATGTTAAGTTGTATTATTTGATCGTCCAATATTTGCAGGTTCATATCCGCCGTGTCGCATTTGAAGATATAAGAATTTACATACCAGTTCATTTCCCAATATAAGGAATCTTTTTTAAGCAGTTTAACGCCAAATGTTTGCGGCGGCTTATTTTGTCCATCTTCGGTTAATTCCTGCAAGGAATCCAATAGATGGACTTGAATTTTTATCTCATTCGCTTTAAATATTATACCCGGCAAAGATGCGCCGCCTTTTCCTCCTGTTTGAGCGGCAATTTGATTTTCTTCAGACTTTAATCGCATACTTGCAGCCTCTTCAGATAATACTTCATCAAAGCTGCTAATGCCGGCGTCGGCTGTTTTTCTTTTATCTTCTCCTTTTCCGCTAAGCTTTTTTTGCATAACCGGTAAACTGATCTCTGCCATCGGCTGTTTTGACTCTAATTTAGTATCTCTTTGAAATTCCGTTTCTTTTAAGGATGAAAGCGGCTCTCTTGTTTCTTTAAGCAAAATATTTTTATCTTCATCTGATTTTCTACTTCTTAAAGATCCTGAAATTAGGGCTTTATTATTCTGCTGAGACACTGATTCTTCAAAGGATTCGGGATCATCCTCTTGCCGGACAGATTTTTTCGGCGGCGCTATTGTTTTTTCTTTAATGATACGTTTTTTGGAGACAGCCGTTTCGATGGCTATTTGTTCGGAAGAGGACGGCGCGCCAGGCTTAGCTCCTGTTGTTCCCGCCTCTTTTTGGGATTTCTCATCTTTGATTGTTTCTGATTTCATTCCATTAACAGCGAAGTCATCTTCCTTTTCTTCCTGGGAAACTTTTTCGGCTATTTCCGGAGAGAGCGCTTTATGCTGTGGGGCAATCACTTGAAAATAATAAAATAAAGAAGGAGTTATAATGATAAGAAATATTACAGCCGCTATTTTTAAAAACGTTGTCCAATCAGTTTTCGTTTTTTCCATTTCCGATTGTTCTACTTGACGTAGAATTTCGTCTTTCATCTCCTGACGTCCGATTTGCCGGATTCCGGAAATTAATATGCGTTGATTTTGTTGTTCTTTTTGACAGGACGGGCATTCCCGCAGATGTTTTTCATATTCAGTCTTTTCAGAATCTTCAAGTAATCCACGCAGGTATTTTTCGTGAATTTCATTTTGGAGAATATATTTGCAATCCATCAAATTCTCCTTTCGGGTAATAGAATCTGCCGCTTCAAAACTGCCTCTAATGATTTCTTACATTGATAATTTTTAGATTTTGCAACATTCGCATTTGAAAAGTTCATTATTCCGGCAATTTCTTCTAAGCTTCTCTCCTCAAAATAAAAAAGCAGCAGCAGTTTTTTACAGACCGGATGAATAGCTTCTAGCGCCCTTCGGATATTTGCAATTTTTTCTTCTTCCAAAAGCATATCTAAAGAAGAAGGATTACCATCGCTTAATTCCGGCAGCGAATCATCCGAATATTTTTTGCGCTTGCGCATTTCAGCCATCCATTTATTTTTGGCAACCGCTGTAAGATATGTGCCAATTTTTGAAGTAAGTTCAAATTTACCGGAACAAACATTCTGCCACAGAACAATAACCGCTTCTTGCAGCATATCTTCGGCGTCCGCTTCGCAGCCGCCATGTGATTTAATATAGGTAAACACCATCTTTTTGTAATGGAAAAAAAGCTCGCCCAAAACACTGTGGTCATTAGCTTTGATACGTTCAATAATTTGCCGGTCGCCAAATAAATTGATTTTTAGCATTTACCTTTTTTCTATTAATGTCATTAATAAACAGATTGTAAACGAATGTGCACAAATTTACAATAAAAATAAGCAATCGGCAATGAAATGAAATAGCAGGATTAAAATAGGGAACTAGGAACTTGGAATTAGGAATTAGTGTCTGAACGAAAAAGTGCCTTATGTCATTCCGAATCCCCGATTAATCGGGGTGAGGAATCTTTAAAACCCAATATTTACAATAAAAAGATTTCTCGCTCCGCTTCGAAATGACAATTTTGGTTGATTTTCGTTTAGACAATAATTATAGAAGATTAAAGACAAATTAATTTTAAACATTTAAGGAGGATTAGATCATGAGATTTTTAAGCGCATTATTAGTTTTAACGATTTTAGGCGGATCACTTTTTGCACAGGGCAGGATTATTATCCCGCGCCCGCCTGTGGATTTTAAACCCAATCAGGTATATTTAAAAAGCGTTGATGCGGCTGTTGAATTAAAACAGGGCGTCGGCAACATTATTCTTGAACAGACATTTTACAATCAATCCCCGGTTCAATTAGAAGGGGAATATATTTTTGCAATTCCGGATGAAGCGCAGATTCACGATTTCCATCTTTATATTAACGGCAAAAAAACAAAAGGTAAGGTTTTAGATGGAAAAGAGGCTTTAAAAATTTATGAAAACATCGTGCGCAATTTACGCGACCCGGCTTTACTGGAATATGCGGGATACGGTCTTTTTAAGGCGCGGGTTTTTCCTATCCTGCCAAAAAGCGACCGCAAAATTGAGTTGTCGTACGCACAGGTTGTCTCGTATGATTCGGGCACATATCGTTTTACCCTTCCAATCCGGCAGAGCGGGCAAGGGGCGATTAAGGATTTTCATCTGTCAATCAATCTGGAAACGGAAGCTCCAATAGCAACTATTTATTCCCCTTCGCATCAAGTTCACATTACCCGGCAGGGCGAGAAAAAGGCAAGGATCACTTTGGAAACGAATCACATGGAAGGCGGAAAGGATTTTGTACTTTATTACACTTTGGCGGATCAGGAAATCAACGCTGCTGTTTTAACTTTCCGACCGCGTACGGACAGGGACGGCTATTTTATGCTGTTAGCTGCGCCGCGTTATGAAAGCGCTAAAAAGAAATATGTTCCAAAGGATATTATTTTTGTGATTGACGTTTCCGGCAGCATGGGAGGGCAAAAAATCGAGCAAGCCAGGCAGGCTCTTCATTTTTGTATAAATACTCTAAATGCAGAGGACAAATTTGAAATTATTAGTTTCAGCTCTTCTATTAATAATTTCCAAAACAGTCTAAAAAGCGCAGGCAAAGATGAAATACAAAACGCACGCTATTTTATTGACAATCTTTCCGCTAACGGTGGAACAAACATTAACGACGCTTTAAAGCGCGCCCTTCAATTAAAAGCCAAACAAGATAACCGCCCGACAAGCATTGTATTTTTAACGGACGGTTTGCCTACCGAGGGAGAACAGGAAATCAGCCGTATCCTGCAAAATATTAAAAATGAAAAGAAAGAATTTATCCGTATTTTTAGTTTTGGCGTTGGTTATGACGTTAATACTTTTTTATTGGATAAGCTCTCTAAAGACAGCCACGGCAACGCTAATTATGTTAAACCCGGAGAGAATATAGAAAAAGAAGTGTCATCCTTTTTTGCTAAAATTTCCAGTCCGGTTCTCACAAATCCGCAGATAGATTTCGGTCAATTTCGGGTTTATGACGTTTATCCCCAAAAGCTGCCGGATATTTTTCAGGGACAGCGCGTAACCGTTATCGGACGTTATAGGAAAGCAGGTAAGGCGCATATAACTCTTACCGGAAAACAGGGCGGGAAAAATCGCCTCTTTAAATACCAGGTAACATTTAAGAAAAGGGAAATGGATGATGAATTTATTTCCAAACTCTGCGCGAACAGAAAGGTATCGCATCTGTTAACGCAAATACGCTTTAACGGGGAAAATCCTGAACTTGTGGAGAGCGTTAAAAATCTGGGCAAAGAGTACGGAATAGTTACGCCATATACATCCTACCTGGTAACTGAGCAGAAGCAAGAATTAGCTGAAATGCAAAATGATGTAATAAGCGGAACAGCGGGCGCGTCAGCCATTCGATTAAAAGAAGCTCAAGAGGTAAGAAAAAATAAGGCTGTAATGGATGAGGAAAGCGTTGGATCGGCAACTTTTTATGACGCAATGACGCAGCAGCCGCGCGCCGCTGCAAAATCATCGGGGAAGGGCGCGGTTATGGCAAGCAGGGCAGCGAAAAAAATAGCTTCTGCGGATAAGGACATGAATATGATTATTACTGTTCAACGGATTGGCGGCAAAACCTTCTATTTAAAAAAAGGAATCTGGGTCGAAAGCGGTTTGGATATGAAACGTAAACCAGATAAGATATTGACTTTTCTTAGCGATGACTTTTTTAAATTAAGCAGAAAAGACGCCCGGATCAGCCGCATTTTAGCTTTAGGAGAGCAGGTTGTTTTTGAATGGAAAGGGAAGATTTATAAGATAAGTAACAAATAAATC
The DNA here is from genome assembly GCA_030622395.1 of Calditrichaceae bacterium. Classification (GTDB taxonomy): domain Bacteria; phylum Calditrichota; class Calditrichia; order Calditrichales; family Calditrichaceae; genus JAUXGF01. Next base: position 221 of record JAUXGF010000016.1, on the reverse strand, counting down.
TTTAAAATATATTTACATCATTATAATAAATTATATCCCGTCCTTATGGAAATTCAGCGCCGTTGAAATCCCATTGGGACGGGATTTCATTTTTTTTGTGTAATTTTTCGAAGATATCAATAATCCAATTTGATTTTCCTGTTATTTATACCGATCTGCCCCGAAATCGGGATTTCACTTTGTTCAACAATTGATTTGCCCCGATAATTCGGGATTTTGCT
>JAUXGF010000428.1 GCA_030622395.1 Calditrichaceae bacterium | reverse complement strand
TTTAATTATAAATGTCCCATATAGTTAAATTAAATAATCCCCCCTAAATTTGCAACTGAGCCGCATTCAGCGCTCAGCTATCAGCTATAATGCTGATTGCTGAATGCTGATCGCTGACAGCTTTAATATAAATTAACTTAGTCTATCCCCCAGCTCAATTTTATAGCCATTAAAGAAATCCTTTACAGACATCCTTTTTTTTCCTTCAAGCTGAACTTCAAATATATCCAAAGCGCCGTCTAAACATGATACGGTAAAACAATCTTTTTTAATATTTACAACCGTACCAGGCGTTGATTTATGGGATAGCTCATTCGATATGCTGCTTTTGTAGATTTTTAAGAATTTTTTATTGTGATAAGAAAATGCAGCCGGGTACGGATTTAAACCTCTAACAAGATTATAAACATCCTGAACCGGCTGCTGAAAATTAAGATGGCAGGTTTCTTTTTTAATCTTTGGGGCTGCCGTCGCTTCCACGTCATTTTGCGTTAGCGGTTTGATTGCATTAGATTCGATTTGCTCAAGTGTTTCCAATAATAAATTTGCCCCTGATTCCGCAAGGGCGTCGTGAAGCTGGCCGGCGTTCATAGAGGAAGCAATCGCCGTTTTCCGCTGAATTAGAATATTCCCGGTATCCACTTTTTTATTAATAAGCATTGTAGTTACGCCGCTTTCTTTTTCCCCTTTAATGATCGCCCAATTAATAGGCGCAGCGCCGCGGAATTTCGGCAGTAATGAAGCATGAACATTAACCGTGCCGTAAGATGGAATACTGAAAACAGATTCAGGCAATATACGAAATGCTACAACTACAAATATATCGGCCTTTATTTCATTAAGCCTTTTGATAAAAACAGGATCGTCTAATTTTGATGGCTGCAGCGTTTCAATTCCATTTTGCAGGGCGGCTTTTTTAACGGCGGAAGATTTTACTTTCAATCCCCTGCCCTGCGCTTTATCGGGAATCGTCACTATGGCGGTTACTTCATGTTTTGAGCCGATAAGTTTTAATAAGGACACTACGGCAAAATCCGGAGTGCCCATAAAAACTATTTTCATGTTGTTTGCTTGCCGCCCACAGGATTAACAACGCCGACAGCGCTTCTATCAACATTTAATTTAACTTTTTCATCTACTTTAATAATAACTGTTTTATCGTCATCAGTAAAGCCTACAACTTTACCGTGAATACCGCCATTAGTAACTATATTGTCGCCTTTCTTTAAAGCCTCAATCATCTTTTGTTTTTCTTTTTGCTTTTTTGTTTGCGGACGTATCATTAAAAAATACATAATAACGATGATTAAAATAAAAGGTAAGAATGATAAAATCGGGTTACCGCTTCCTCCCTCTCCACCGCCTCCTGAAGGCGCCATTAATAAAACAAAATTCAGCATAATTTCTCCTTAAGTATTCTGGTTATTAGTCCACTATAGTTGAAGTTATAAAAGGAAATATATTATTTTTCCATTCAACATACGAATTATTTAAAATATTCTCTCTTGCTTGACGAACAAGCCAAAGATAAAAATGAACATTATGTAAAGTCGCTAAGCGCAATCCCAATATCTCATTAGCGTTTAACAAATGCCGTATATATCCCCGCGAAAAATTCCGGCAGGTATAACATGAACAATCCGGGTCAATCGGTTTTTGATCATTTTTAAAACGCGCCGCTTTAATGACCATTTTTCCGTTTTTACTAAACACCGTTCCATTGCGGGCGTTACGAGTAGGGATAACGCAATCAAACATATCTATACCGCGTTCAATTGATTCCAAAATATCTTCCGGCATGCCCACGCCCATTAAATAACGCGGCTTATTGCGGGGCAGAATATCCGTGCAAAGACCGGTTAGTCGATACATATCTTCTTTGGGCTCGCCAACGGCTAACCCTCCAATGGCGTATCCTGGAAAATCCATTTTAATAAGTTCCTGGGCGCTTATAGCTCTTAAATCTTCATAAACGCTTCCCTGCACAATGCCGAATAACCATTGATTGTAACCATACAACGGCTTCATAGTTTCATATAATTCACGCGCCCGGGCAGCCCATTTTAATGTTAATTGATTGGATTTTCCGGCATACTCCCTTGATGAAGGATACGGCGCGCATTCGTCTAAAACCATCATAATATCGCTGCCGAGACTGCGCTGAATATCCAACACATTTTGCGGAGTAAAGCGGTGATATGATCCGTCCAAATGAGATTGAAATGAAACCCCATCCTCGTCAATTTTCCGCAATTCTTTTAAACTGAATACCTGGTAGCCGCCGCTGTCCGTTAAAATGGGTTTATCCCAACTCATGAAACGATGCAATCCGCCAAATTCGGCTATCAATTCATGTCCCGGACGTAAATACAAATGATATGTATTCCCAAGGATTATTTTTGCCTGAACATCTTCTAACTCCTTAGGCGAAAGCGTTTTAACAGACGCCTGAGTTCCCACAGGCATAAAAATGGGAGTTTCAATTTCCCCGTGATCCGTACTGATTAATCCCGCTCTTGCTTTAGAACCGCTGTCTTTATGAATTTCTTTAAATTTCATTAGTTCCGATAATGTATATGACAAGACTTTTAAATTTAAATAAAGACAATATTTATTGCAATTAATTTAATAGGAATGGAGTATCTCATTTGTATCAGAGATTAATGAAGCAGCCTCTGATCGCTTTCCCTATAATATGACGGGTTCGACTTAAGCAATGTTCGACCCAGTGCAGTGAAGGCAATGTTGTTGACTTAAGGAAAAGGGCGCTTGGTTTTGAATATCGAATATTGAACAAGTTGAAAATCCCGATTCATCGGGGGAATGTCGAATTATGAAGTTTAATATGATGTTCCCTGTTTCGATAAGTAATGAAGTTTCGTGGGAAGATGTGCAGAGTTTCCAGGAAGAGGTGTAAAGTTTACTTGAAGAGTTGTAAAGCCACAGGGAAGAGGTATAAAGTTTGTCTAAGACACGTCCTCCAATTCTCTGGTATTGTATTTGAACTTGTTGTCATAGATAGTAGGGTGAGTAAATCAACCATTAATCCAAAAAGATTATAAAAATACTTGTCTAAAATTAAAGATTATTCCATTCAAAAGAGGTAATTGTTCTTCCTAATATTAATTCTATCTCTCTAAGCATAAATTTTAGTTGGGGAACAGAATATTCGGCATTGGACGGTATG
>JAUXGF010000086.1 GCA_030622395.1 Calditrichaceae bacterium | reverse complement strand
TAAACAAACCGCTAAACACTATGGGACTCGATTCGCTGATGGCAATCGAATTAAAGAACAGCGTTGAATCCAACTTAGACGCTTCACTGCCCATTGCCGCGCTGCTTAAAGGTCCGCCCATAACCGAGTTAGCTTCCGATCTGATAAGACAGATAATGGAATCAGGCGGAGATGATGAAATTGACGCCAATATTATTGTGGATGAATCCGATTATCCGCTTTCTTATGGACAGAGAGCGTTGTGGTTTCAGCATCAATTAGCCCCGGCAAGCATTTACAATCAGATTTACGCAGTCAGAATACCGGATAAAATTGATATGCCGATATTGAGAAAATCATTTGATTCATTAAGCCGCAGACATCCTTCGTTAAGAACGAATTTTATCGCAAAAGACGGACAGCCGCAGCAAATCGTCAGTGATGAAATTCAGACCATATTTCAAGACATTGACGTTTCCGGTAAAACGGAAGAAGAAATACATCAAGTAATGAGAGAGCAGATTGACCGTCCCTTCGATCTTGAAAACGAACCGTTAACCAGGCTGTCCATGTTAAGCAAAGCCGGGAACGATCATATATTTTTATTTATCGGGCATCATATCATTTCCGATATGTGGTCGCTGGCAATATTTATGTATGAATTAGATCAATTGTATTTAGCCGGCGGAGAAGCGGAGCTACCCGAGTTAGGGTTTACTTATTCTGATTATGTGCGGCAGCAAAATAAAATGTTAGCCCGCGCCCAGGGAAAAGCGCATCTCGATTACTGGCAGGATAAATTAAAAGGCGATCTGCCTGTAATAAATCTGCCTGCGGATTATCCCCGCCCGCCGGTCCAAACTTATAACGGCGGGACTGAAACTCTTACTATAAACCATGAAATGGCGGAAAAGTTAAAAGAGATCGGCGGAAAAAACGGCAGCACTCTGTATACCACATTGTTAGCCGCTTTTAAAGTATTGCTGCACCGCTATACCGGTCAAAACGATCTGATTGTCGGTTCGCCGACCACAGGCAGAACAAGCCCTGAATATGCCGCGATACTGGGTTACTTTGTTAATCCTGTGGCTATGCGCAGCACAATATCCGGCAGTGAGACTTTCGAATCATATTTAGGTCAAATCAGTGAAACGGTTATTGAAGCTTTAGATCATCAGGATTACCCGTTTAATTTATTGGTTGAAAAATTACAGCCGAAACGCGATCCGAGCAGGACGCCTGTTTTCCAGCTTATGTTCGTTTATCAGAAAGCATATTTATTGCATGAGTCGGGCATGTCCGGTTTGGCAGTGGCTGAAGATGGCGGACAAATGAAATTAGGCGGTATGACTATCGAATCTATGTCAATAGAAAACCGCGTTCTGCCCTTTGATATGACAATGCTGATGGCAGAATTGGATAACGGTCTGGGCGCTTCGCTGCAATATAACACGGCTCTCTTTAAACGGGAAACTGTTTTACGCATGCTCGATCATTTCCACCGCCTGTTAAAGGGAATCGCCGAAGACCCGTCGCGTCCAATCTCCAGTTATAATCTTTTAGCCGATCAGGAAATAAAGCAGGTTCTTTATGATTGGAATCAAACGCAGGCTACCTATGAGGACTCTTTGTGCGTGCATCAATTATTTGAAGCTCAAGTGGAAAAGACCCCGCAGGTTAAGGCTGTGGTTTATAAGGACGCTTCATTGACTTATGACGAGCTTAATAAAAAAGCAAATCAATTAGCGCGTCATTTACGGAAGCTGGACGTCGGCGCAGATGTGATTGTCGCTATAGCCGCAGAACGGTCGCTGGAAATGTTTATAAGCGTAATGGCTGTTTTGAAAGCCGGCGCCGCTTACCTGCCGCTCGATCCTTCATATCCAAAGGAACGTTTGGCTTACATGCTGGAAGATTCAAAAGCGCCGCTGATAATTACACAGAAAAAATTAGAGGCGCAGCTTCCGCAAAATAACTGGCGGCGTATTTATCTGGATGACATTTTACCGCAAGTCGCTAATGAGAGCGCGGATAATATCCAAACTGAAACGATTAAAGATAATCTTGCTTATGTAATTTATACATCCGGTTCAACCGGAAAACCGAAAGGCGTAATGTTAACCCATTCCGGTCTGCGCAATCTTGTTCAGGCGCAGATTAAAGAATTTGGAATTAATCGGGATACGCGTTTACTGCAATTTGCATCCTTTAGTTTTGACGCCGCAGCTTCGGAGATATTTACCACATTACTCAGCGGAGCGACTCTGTACGAGGTTAATAATGAAACGCTTTTATCAGGGCCGGATTTGATCCAATTTATTGAGGACAACGGCATTACGACCTCTACCCTGCCGCCTTCTGTTTTAAGGGTGCTGCCGGCGGAAAATTTATCTTCGTTAAAAACTATTATCTCCGCAGGCGAGAGCTGTTCGATCGATATTGCCGAACGCTGGTCTAAAAATCGTAATCTGATTAACGCTTACGGTCCAACCGAAGGCACGATCTGCGCATCCTGTTACCATGTAAAGGAAACCCCGGAAAGCAGTTCTGTTCCTATCGGCGTACCAATTGATAATGTTCAGATCTACATTTTGGACGAATATTTGAATCCTGTTCCGGTGGGCATACCCGGTGAATTTCATATCGGCGGGATGGGAGTTGCGCGCGGCTACCTAAATCGTCCCGCTATTACAGCCGAAAAATTTATACCGGACGCTTTCTCTAAGACGGAAGGAATGCGCTTATACAAAACAGGCGATCTGGCGAGGTTCTTACCGGACGGGAATATTGAATTTTTAGACCGTATTGATCAACAGGTAAAAATACGCGGCTTCCGCATTGAATTGGGCGAGATTGAACATACCATAAAATTACATGAAACGGTTAAAGACGCCGCGGTAATCGCTTATGGCGCTACGGATAAACGGCTGGCTGCTTACGTCATTTCTAACCTTGAAGGCGAGTTGAATACCGAAGATCTAAAATACGCCGCAAGACAGCGCTTACCGGATTATATGATTCCGTCGACGTTTATAAAATTAGATGAATTTCCATTAACGGCTAACGGGAAGATCGACTATAAAGCGCTTCCCAAACCGGACGTCAGCAGGGCAGAGTTTGTTAAAGCCGAAACAGAAACCGAACGTAAATTAGCTCAAATCTGGCAGGACGTCCTCAACGTTGAGCAGGTCGGGATTAACGACAATTTCTTTGAATTAGGCGGTCATTCCCTGAACATCATTCAGGCGCAGACCAAAATAAAAGATGAATTTGATAAAGAAATTAACGTTGTGGAAATGTTTAAATATCCGACTATCAGTTCCTTCTCTAAATTTATAAGCGGGGAGCAAAGCGGAAGAGGTACAAAAGAACAAACCCAGGCGCGGGCTTCCAAACAAAAGAAAGCGTTAGACGCCCAAAAACAGCGAATGAGAAGCAGGAGAAAAAAGTAGATGAACGATGCACACACAGATGAAATTGAAGAATCAGAGGAAAGCAGCGGCTTAGATATTGCAATCGTAGGCATGGCGGGACGATTTCCGGGCGCCAATAACATTGATGAATTCTGGCGGCTTTTAAAGGAGGGCGTTGAAGCCCTCACTTATTTTAGCGACGAAGATTTAGTTGAATCGGGCGTAGACCCGGCGTTGATCGCTGATCCCGATTATGTTAAATCCCGCTGTATAATCGAAGATGAGGACAAATTCGACGCTTATTTTTTTGAACTTTCCCCGCGTGAAGTGGAAATGATGGACCCGCAGCACCGCTTGTTCTTAGAGATTGCCTGGCAGGCTTTGGAAAACGCCGGCTATAATGCCGATACTTACGACGGCTTAATCGGGCTTTTTGGCGGCGTCAGTTTAAATACATACCTGTTTTCCTTTTTAATGTCACAGAAAGGATTTGTCAGTTCAGCGGAAGGCTATCAGCTTTCTATCGGCAATGATAAAGACTTTTTAAATACGCGCATCTCATACAAAATGAATCTGAAAGGACCTAGCGTTACGGTTCAAACCGCCTGCTCTACTTCTTTAGTGGCGGTGCATACGGCTTGTCAAAACCTGCTGAATTATAGCTGCGATATGGCTTTAGCCGGGGGCGTTTCGATCACCATTCCTCAAAAACAAGGCTATTATTATCAAGAGGGAATGATCCTTTCCCCTGACGGACACTGCCGGGCTTTTGACGAAAAATCAGGCGGAACGATCAGCGGTAACGGCGCCGGCATAGTTGTTTTAAAACGTTTGGATGAAGCCATTGAAGACGGCGATCATATTTATGCGGTAATTAAAGGATCGGCTTTTAATAATGACGGATCCCTGCGCGTCGGTTACACTGCGCCCAGCGTGGACGGGCAGGCGGAAGTAATCGCCACTGCTCAGGCTGTTTCAGGTATTGATCCCCAGACTATCAGCTACATAGAAACGCACGGCACGGGAACGGTTTTAGGCGACCCGATTGAAATAAGCGCCCTGACACAAGTATTTAACGAACATACGGATAAAAAAAACTTCTGCGCCATCGGATCGGTTAAGACAAATATCGGACATTTAGACGCCGCAGCCGGAGTGGCGGGATTAATCAAAACCGCTTTATCATTACAAAATAAAAAAATCCCGGCAAGCCTGAATTATGAAAAACCTAATCCAAAAATTGATTTTGAAAACAGTCCCTTTTTTGTAAACACTGAACTGCGGGAATGGAAAACCGGGGACACGCCGAGACGAGCGGGAATCAGCTCATTCGGGATCGGCGGGACAAACGCTCACGCCGTTTTGGAAGAGGCTCCGCCTGTTGAACCTTCTGATGAATCCAGACCTTATCATCTTTTATTACTATCCGCAAAAACTAACACGGCGCTGGATAATGCCGCCGGCAGACTGGCGGATCACTTAAAAAACAATCACGGTTTAAATATCGCCGACACGGCATATACCTTACAGGTCGGCAGGAAACCTTTTAATCAAAGAAGAATGCTGGTTTGCCAATCACTCGACGACGCTTTCGAGGCGTTGGAAAAGCGCGACCCAAAACGGCTTTTATCAATGACGCATACCAAAGAGCCGTCAAATCCGCCCATTGCCTTTATGTTCAGCGGACAGGGGGCACAGTATGTAAACATGGCAAAAGAGCTTTATGAAACCGAATCTGTTTTTAAGGAACATGTCGATCAATGCTGCGATATATTGCAGCCCTATATGGGATTGGATTTACGCACCCTGCTTTATCCTGCCGAAAATGAAAAAGAAGAGGCTGCAAAAAAATTAGATCAAACAGTCAATACTCAACCGGCGCTTTTTGTAATTGAATACGCACTGGCTAAACTGTGGATGGAATGGGGCGTAAAACCGCAGGCTATGGTCGGGCACTCTATCGGCGAATATGTGGCGGCCTGCCTGTCGGGCGTTTTTTCTTTGGAAGACGCTCTCAAAGTAGTGGCAGCCCGCGGCGCTTTAATGCAAAAAATGCCCGGCGGCGCGATGCTGAGTCTTCCGCTCGAAGAACACGATATTGCGCCTTTCTTAAACGATGATATTTCACTGGCAACGCTTAACGGCAAAGACGCGGCTGTTCTTTCCGGCACATTCGAAGCCATAGAATCATTAGAAAAACAATTAACTGAAAAAAATATAAAATACCGCCGTTTACATACATCGCACGCTTTTCACTCGCCAATGATGGATCCTATTTTAGATGAATTTACGGCAGTTGTAAAAAGCGTTACGCTTAACGAGCCGCAGATCCCTTACGTATCAAATGTCAGCGGCGGCTGGATTAAAATTGAAGAGGCGGTTGATCCGGAATATTACGCCAGACATCTGCGCAGGACAGTGCGCTTTGTTGATAATGCCGGCGAGCTGTTAGAAGACAGCGCTCAAATTTTGCTGGAAGTCGGGCCGGGCACAACCCTGAGTACCCTGGCGCGCAGACATCCCGGCAATACTTTAGGCAGGGTAATTTTATCATCTGTACGCCACCCGCAGGAGCGGCAATCCGATCAGGCTTATTTACTTAATACAATCGGGCGTTTATGGCTGGCGGGCGCAAGTATAGATTGGGACGCCTATTATAAAAATGAGCGCCGCCTTCGACTGCCGCTGCCGACCTATCCCTTTGAAAAGCAGCGTTATTGGCTGGAAGCTAAGGACAGCGGACCATTGATCGGCATGGAAAGCGTTGACGAGGGTAAGAAAACCGACATAAGCGATTGGTTTTATTTACCGTCATGGAAACAGCGCGATTTACCGCTAACCCCGGTAAAATCCCATGCTGATCATCCAGCCAATTGGCTAATTTTTTTAGATGACTGCGGATTGGGAACGCAAATTATTGATAATGCAAATCCCGCTGTTAAAACAGTAATCACCGTAAAAAAAGGCGAAGCTTTCAGCGCCGGTGAAAATAATAATTATGTTATCAATCCCCAATCGGCTGATGATTATGTTAAGCTATTCGAACAATTAAACAAAGACGAAGCGCTGCCGGACGCCATTATCCACCTTTGGAACGTATCTGCGGATGACGAGGAATTATCTTTTGAAACAATTCAAGATTACGGATTTAAAAGTCTGCTGTTTTTAGCAAAGGCAATCGGCAAGTTAAATTTAAGCAATGATATTCAAGTCGGGGTTGTTTCCAATAATCTATTTGAAGTTACGGGCACTGAAACGCTGCTGCCGGATAAAGCCTCTTTGCTGGGACCCTGCAAGATCATTCCGCAGGAATATCCGAATATCGTTTGCCGGACAATTGATACAGTTCTTCCTGAAAAAGACAGCGCACAGTTTAGAACGCTTGCAAGTCAAATTACCGCCGAATTTTTAGATAACCGCACAGGCTTGACTTTAGCCTACCGCGCCAATCATCGCTGGGTTCAGGATTTTGAACCTGTTCGTTTAGAGGAAGCCGGTCGGACGGACGGCTTATTAAAGGAAAACGGCGTTTATGCAATTACCGGCGGATTAGGAAGGATCGGATTGACGCTTGCCGAACATCTTGCTAAATCCGTCAAGGCTCGATTGGTTCTTTTAGAAAAGATTGAATTTCCTGAAAAGAGCGGCTGGCAGGAATGGCTTAACAGCCATGATTCCGGCGACGTCTTTAGCCTTAAAATTAAACGGCTGCAAAAAATCGAAAGTCTCGGCGCGGAAATTCTCGTTTTACATACGGACATATCGGATAAGCGGCAGCTTGAAAAAACCTTAAAACAAGCTGCGGAATCATTCGGAACAATTAACGGCGTGATTCATGCCGCAGGGCTTGTTGGCGAGCAATCGTTTAAAACTATCCGCGAAATAACGGCGGATGATTGGGACGCTCAATTCCAGGCTAAAGTAAAAGGAGCGCAAGTTTTAGCGGAAGTCCTTCGGGAATATCAGCCCGATTTTTGTTTACTGCAATCTTCCCTTTCATCTATTTTAGGCGGATTGGGTTTTAGCGCTTATGCTGCGGCAAATCAATTTTTGGACGCATTTTCTTATCAACAAAATAAAAAAAGCTCAACGCAATGGATCAGCGTTAACTGGGACGGCTGGCAATTTGACGAAACATCAGAGCGGCAAGGGGCGCTCGGAGCGGAAATCGCCCAGCTTTCAATTTTACCGGACGAAGGCGCCAGGGCTTTTGAACGCGTCTTTGCTGCAAAAGGAATTTCTCAGGTTTTAATATCCACAGGCAATTTACAATCACGCATAAACAAATGGATCAAATTAGAAACGATTCATCAAGATGAAGAAGCCGCAGATGGGGAACTACATTCCCGCCCCAACCTGCCGACCGCTTACGTAGAACCTGAAACCGAACTTCAAAAACAGGTCGCTTCGGAATGGCAAAAATTATTAGGCATAGAACCTATCGGCATTTACGACGACTTTTTCGATCTGGGCGGCAACTCGCTTTCGGGCACACAGCTCATTTCCAAAATGAGAGAAACATTCCAGATCGAACTGCCGTTACGCAGCTTGTTTGAAGACGCCACTATTTCCGGAGTCACGAAATTAATCAAAGAAACGCAAGAAAAATCTAAAGACAGCGACGTCGGAAAAGTGGCAGACCTGCTGAAACAGATGGAAAACATGTCGGATGAGGAAGCGGCGGAGGCGCTTAAGAGGAAGAGGGATTAATTTGGAATTAGCCCCGTAGGGGCGAAATGTTTATAGAAAAAAATACTCCCAAAAAAGGGAAGCCCCATCGGGGCGGTATGAAAATATTTCTCGTATCAGAGTTAAGCAAAATGTTCTCTGATACGAGGGAAGAAGGAAATTTGGAATTACAATTCCCCCTTAAAAAAGGGGGTTAGGGGGTTGTAAAAAGTGAAGATTTACTACAATCCAAAATTAAAAGAAAAAGCCAGACAATTACGAAATAATTCTACATTTTCTGAGAGAATGCTATGGAAGTATCTAAAATGTCGTCAAATGCGCGGCTATCAATTTATGAGACAAAAACCTATAGACAATTATATTGTGGATTTCTATTGCAGTAAGCTGCGATTAGTTATAGAAATTGATGGGATTACTCATAATTATAAAGTGGAATATGATAATAAAAGACAAAAAAAGTTAGAAGATTTGGGATTACGAATATTACGGTTTAACGCATTATATGTGATAAATTCTATTAAGCATGTTTTAGGGATTATTTACAGGAGTATTGAGGATATTGAAAGAGGGACAACCCCCTAACCCCATAAGCGTTAACTTAAGGGATAATGTAAAGCTTCCCCCTTAAAAAAGGGGGACTGAGGGGGTTGTCCAGACGTTAATTAATATAATAAACGTTGATTTTAGTGTTTCGCGTCGCTTT
>JAUXGF010000270.1 GCA_030622395.1 Calditrichaceae bacterium | reverse complement strand
CTGCTTTAAAAATTATGTATATGGAGAAACGCACGCCCACACTAATTTCACTTCCGATCAACTCGAATTTGGCGCTTCGGTAGAAAAAACGGCTGAATTGGCAAAAAGTATCGGGCTTCATTTTTACTGCGCTACTGATCATTCTTATGATATGGATGATTTACCTGACAACTACCTGCTAAACGATCCAAAATTACTAAAGTGGCAGATTTTTCAAAAAAAGGTTTCCGAGTACAACATTAAAAATAATGATTTTTGTATTATCCCCGGTGAAGAAGTAAGCATTTTAAATCAAAAACGGGAAAACGTGCATTTGCTTATTTACAATTCACAAAAGTTTTACAAAGGCAGCGGCGACAGCGGAGAAAAATGGTTTCATTTTAAATCGGAGCATGATCTGCCTTCCATATTAAACGACATAAATGATAAAGCGCTTGCTTTTGCCGCTCACCCTGCAGAGCCCGTACCCTTTTTGCAAAAGCTTTTATTAAACCGCGGCAGATGGCGTTTTAAGGATGCGCTTCATCCGCTTTTAAAGGGAGTGCAAATAATTAACGGAGGGAATGAAGCATCCGTTAAAAGAGGTTTGCAATACTGGATTAAATTACTCCTTGTCGGGATGAAACGCTTTGCATTAGCCGGCAATGACGCTCATGGAAACTTTGCCCGCTACCGCCAGATTTCATTTCCCTTTTTTACTTTAAGGGAACATTATCTGCAAATTTTCGGTTCATGGAAAACCGGCGTTTTTTTAAAGGACAATCAACTTTCTGTGGGAAGACTTATTGACACATTGCGCAGCGGTAATTATTTTATGACTAACGGACCTGCTATAAAAATCACCGCCTTTTCAGATAATAAAATATTTGAAATGGGAAGCTTTGCAGAAAATGCCGGTTCTGTCCGGGTTTTAGCTGAATCCTCAGACGAATTCGGATCATTAGCGTATTTAAAAGTTTACATCGGGCAAATCGGCGCGGATAATGAAATATTATTCGATGAACAGCATTCCTTTAAATCCGCTTATTCATTAGAGAAAAATCTTTCTTTAGCGGATAAAGAAGGAAAATTTTATTTACGCGCTGAAATTAAATCACAAAACGAACGCGGCGTATTCCGGGCATATACTAACCCCATCTGGATAGAAAGGCATAAATAGATGAATGCAGAGAGGCTGGGTATATTAACGAAATCTATTAGCAAGTTTTTAAACCTTAAAAATTTAGCGGTGATTATTTTATTTCTAAATCTACCGCCGCTTTACACGGCTAACGCTCAAACTTTTCCTCAGAAACCTCTCACTGATATCATTATAATAGGAAATTCGCATACTAAAGAGGATGTTATTAAACGTGAGCTTTTATTTTCCATAGGCGACATTGTTTCCGATTCGCTGCTAAACGAGTCTAAAAAACGGCTGCTTAATTTATTACTTTTTAACCGGGTGGAATTTTATCCCCTGCCAGGGGACGATGAGGTTTCGCTTCTTATTACCGTAACAGAACGGCTTTATTTTTTCCCCTATCCTGAAATAAGAATAGAGGAAAGAGATTGGGATAAAGTGACGTATGGCGCAGGCGTTGCGCATAGTAATTTTCGCGGGCGTAATGAAAAATTATACGCCATAATTCTTTTTGGTTATAAGCCCGGCTTTCATTTCACTTATGTTAATCCCTGGATAAACAGGAAATTACATCTTACTTTAGGCATTTACTTAAAAAAGTATAGATCATCCAGCCGTTGTCCCGTCTTTGATTTTGAAGAAAAACATTTGTATACGGCTTTTACGATAGGAAAATACTGGACGCGTAATTTTACAAGCAGCGTCAGTCTTTCCCGTGACGAAATAAGCGTTGACGATGAATTTGCCTATCTTATGCAAACGTCGAAAAACAGTGAAAGTAATTATGGTATCAACTTTTCTACTTTTTTCGATAACCGCGATTTATACGCTTATCCTTCCAGCGGTTGGAATATAAACTTCAGGCTTAATAAAAAGGGATTTTTTGTACCGGAAATTGATTATTGGCAATATAGCGTCAATATCCGTAAATATCATACATGGAAACCTATAACAATTGCTTCGCGCGTTTTCTTAAAACAATCGATCGGCGATCTGCCAGTTTATGATAAAGTTTATTTTGGATATAACGAGCGTATTCGCGGACATTTCTTTGATGTAGTTGAGGGAAAACATTGTTTATCAGGCAATATTGAATTGCGTTTTCCTTTAATGAAACTCAAATATTTTACCTTTCCAACCAGTGTTTTACCCGACTTTATTACAAAAGATTTATTTTTCGGAATAAATGGCGGCGTGTTTTTTGACAGCGGGATTGTGTGGCATAAACGGTCTGAATTTACGCAGGATAACTTTTTAAGCGGTTTTGGAGCCAGCTTGCATATACGCCTGCCTTATATTGAAGTGCTTCGTATAGACGCTGCTTTTAATGAAGATTTAGAACATCAATATATTGTAGAAATTGGGATGGCTTTTTAACTTGTTGTATAGTCACGAATAGGGAAATATTCAATTAATTAGTGTCTGAACGAAAACTAGCCAAAACTGTCATTTCGAAGCGGAGCGAGAAATCTTTTGCTTTGAAAAATGGGGAGTTTTAAGGTTTCTCCCTTCGGTCGAAATGACAAAAAAAAATGTTTTCGTTCAGGCACTAATTAGTATAAAACTTTAGCTATCCAGTACTTTTCGGATTTCCCGTCCGAGTTCGTCCATGCAAAATGGCTTTGGGAAAAAGGCTTCGGCTCCGGAATCGAGAACGGAACTCGCCTTCTCATCCAGTTCGTAGCTGCTGCATACAATTACTTTCATATTAGGCCGGGCTTCTTTTAATAAAGGATAAGCTTCAGCGCCGTCCATAACCGGCATTACCATATCGAGAATAGCAAGATGTATTTCTTCTTTAAAGCTGCGCGCAATTTCTACCGCTTCCTTACCGTTTTTTGCGGTTAAAACTTTATAGCCGAAGTATTTGATCATTTGTTGAATAATTTCAATAACCATTTTATCATCATCAATTAAAAGGATTGTTTCTTTCCCTTTATATTGAGTAATTTTGGGTTTTGGTTTAGGCGGTTTTATTATTTCGGCAGGAACTGCCGGAAGGTAAATATTAACCAAAGCGCCCTGTCCTTTTTCGCTTTCTATTGAAATATATCCATTATGATTTTTAACGATACCGTAAACTGCGGAAAGACCTAAACCTCGTCCCTGAAATTTTGTTGTAAAAAAGGGTTCAAAAACCTTTTCCAGAGTTTGCTGATCCATTCCGCATCCGTCGTCTTCTATTGACAAGCAGACATGAGAGCCGGGATTAAGACCAGGATGCGTTGCGGAAAAGTTATTATCTATTTTGACATTTCTTAAGGAAATTTTAATATGTCCCTTATCTTCAAGCGCCTCAATAGCGTTCTGGCAGATATATACTATTATCTCGCTCATCTGCGCCGGATCAACCTCTACCTTCATAAGATCGGGCTTAAAATTATGTTCAATTTGGATTCCGGGCGGGAAGGATCGTTCCTGGAACTGGAGTGTTTTTTGGATCTCAGTACTAAGGTCTAATAACTGAGGATGATATTTACCGCCGCGTGAATAGTCTAATATCTGCTGAGCCAGGTTTTTTGACTGCAGGGCTGAATGAGAGATATTATCAAGCATTTCAACAACATCGCTACGACCAATAAATTTATTCTTAAGCAGTTCGGCATTTCCCAGAACCCCAAACATTAAATTGTTAAAATCATGAGCAATGCCGCCCGCAAGAGTAGCTGTAGCTTCCATGCGCGAAGCCATGATTACCGCTTTTTCATTCTGCTTACGTTGAGTAATATCTCGCCCCACACAGATCAGCCCCTCAGGAGCGCGGCTCTCTGTCCATGAAGTCCATACAAAACTACCGTCTTTATGCCGCAATTCCAGATCATAGCTAATAGGAGGCCTTTCGCCGCGCACTCTTTCTACCGCCTGCGATCTTAGCTTAAGCCGAAGCTCCGGATCCGAAAACATCAAATTCCACAAACCTGATCCCATCACCTCTTCCTGCTTATATCCCATAGTGTTTTTAACCGCTGCATTTACATAAACTATCTCACCAGCCTCGTCAATCAGTATAATCATTTCCCCAACTCTGCCGTTAATGCGCCTCTGAAGTTCTATTTGTAATTGTGTTTGCCGCCGCTTTAGCGCTATCTGAATTACAGTTGGCAGCAATTGCAGGTATTCCCTGCGGCTGTCTTTAACAAGAAAGTCATAGGCGCCTGCTTTCATCGCCTTTACAGCTATTCCCTGATCGGTTTCGCCGGTAATGAAAATACATGGAATATCGCCCGCTTGTTCCTGCACTTCCAACCCTGTGCCGTCGGGGAGTTTGTGATCAATCAGCGCTAAATCAATGCCACCCTTTTGTAGTTGAGCTAAACCATCGGCAACTGTATTCACAGATACAATATCGTAAGGAAGCTGATCTTTTTTTACCTGACGCTCGATTGCAGCCCGGTCAATTTTATCATCTTCAACAAGAAGTATTTTAATATATTCGCTCATTGATTACCTTTTTTTTGTAGTAAAACATCGCTAATTATTCAGTAAAAATCAATAATCTTAATTACCTTAGCAAACAAAGTGAAATACATAGATTTTATATATCCGCTTATATGTTACACTTAAATTGAGCGATATTTTTGTATCTATTATGTTTAATTGCATGATTTACACGCTTTTAATCCCTTGCAACAAAATGGTTGTAGATTTTAGCGGTATTTCAAGAATTAATATTCATCTATTTATAATCGTTCAATTTACTTTAGACTTAAATAAAAGTAGTTTATAATTTTTATTTTTAAATCTTTGATGGTAATACTTCAGATATGGGGGGGGGG
>JAUXGF010000258.1 GCA_030622395.1 Calditrichaceae bacterium | reverse complement strand
GGAGTAATAAAAGAATTGCTTTGTGAACTTCTTTTTAGTGTATCCTTATTTCGGACAACCCCCTAACCTCCTTTTTTAAGGGGGGATTGATTTAAACTGTTTTAAAATAGAAGGTTAAATTGAAAATTAGTAAAAATTATTGACACTACCCTGATTATAATAAGGACTAAAATATGGAATTTAAAAAATTGTATATTCTTGATCATCCCTTAATCCAACAAAAAATGTTTTATTTAAGAAATAAGCACACCAGTAATCTGAACTTCCGCGCCATACTTAATGAAATCTCCGAATTAATGGTTTATGAAATTACCCGTAACATGGCTGTATGTCCAAGAGAGGTGGAAACTCCGCTCGAAAAAGCTACCGGATATATACTTGCCAAACCCGTTACTCTTATACCGATACTCAGAGCGGGCTTAGGAATGAGCGACGGCATCTTAAGATTAATTCCGCATGCCAGGGTAGGGCATCTTGGTCTTTATCGGGATAAGAAAACCTTAATGCCTGTTGAGTATTATCTTAAATTTCCGGGCGATCTTGCTAAAGCTGAAATATTTATAATTGATCCAATGCTTGCCACCGCAGGCAGCGCCGCCGCCGCTGTAGATTGTGTGAAAAAAAGGGGGGGGCTGTCAATAACATTTGTCTGCTTAGTCGCCGCGCCGGAAGGCGTTCGATATTTACAGGAAAAACATCCTGAGCTTCCCATTTATACCGCCGCTTTAGACCGTGAATTAAATGATCACAAATATATCATGCCTGGCTTGGGCGACGCCGGGGATAGGATTTTTGGCACAGAGTAACTGTATTTATAAAGTAGATACTGGTTGGATAGGAAATCTCGCTTTAGCGGGATTTCCAGCATCCAGCATCCAGCATCCAGCATCCAGCATCCAGAAAAGCTAAATTATACAAACCTTGTTTCGTCCGCTTTCTTTTGCTTTATAGAGCGCCTGATCAGCAAGTTGAAGCAGAATTTTACCGTCTGTAGTATCTTCGGGTAAATTGGCTACTCCAATGCTGATAGTTAAATTACCGGATGGCTGCTGTTTTTGCTTGGGGAAATTGTAGCTTTCAATTATTTCATGTAGTTTATTAGCTATAAAAATTGAATCTTTTTTATTTAAACCCGGCAGGATCACTGAAAATTCTTCCCCGCCGTAACGGGCTATGGTATCTGTTGTCCGGATATTCTGTTCGATTAAACGGGTTATGCCGCATAATATTTTATCGCCTTCCAGATGTCCGTGCTGGTCGTTGTATTGTTTAAAATGATCAATATCTATCATTAAAAGAGAGAAGGGGGTATGAAAACGTTTAGTACGATTTGCTTCCCGCTGTAATTCTTGAATAAAATAGCGGTAATTATAAACATTAGTTAATCCATCTCTCATAGCCTGCTGCTCTTTGATTTTATAGAGCTTCACTAATCTGGAATGGAAGATCATATTCTCATATATAACGCTTACCGTTTGAATAAAGGCTTTTAAAATTCTAACCTCATAAGTCGCAAATGACTTTTTTGTTTTTCCTTTGTCAATAAAGATAAAAAAACGTTTTGATATATCGGCGTCGTCTTTGATATTTTGATTTTCATCCTTTTTTTTGATTATATCTGTGGAATCGCTTTGTGTTTGCAAATTTGCTAAGTTAGCTAATATAAAAGAGTGAGATTTTAGTTTCTTGGAAAGCTTTAATAAACAAGCGTCAATAATCTCTGAGATATTTTTTACCCAGATGATTCCGTCTTCATCTTTTAGATAAGTAATAAATTCCGGAGAAAAATTAATTTTAAAGTTTGATAGTAAAGATTCAGAGATTCCAGCATAAGAAAATGGGTGTAGTTTATATGAATCTCGTTTGATCTCTAATAAGATACAGCGCTCAACTTTAAATCCCTCAATAATTTTATGGGGAATTTCCTTAATTAAATTAACAGGATTTTGCAGTGTTCTGAGGTAATTTGCCAGATTGTTCAGATAAAACAACCGGTCGTTATATTGGGCGAGTTCATCTCTTGATAAAAAGAGTTCGTTGTTTAAGCTTGTTAAATTTTTATTTAAAACTTCTAATTCAGTAATCTTTTTCTTGAGTTTCTCAACAAGCTGGATATTATATTTTTGTAAATATTGTTTTTCATCTTCCGGCGCGATAATATCCCGTTTACCGGCTAAATATTCTTCAATTTTAAATAAAAACTCAACAACATTAATCGGTTTGGAAATATACCCGTCGCAGCCTGCGGTTAACACTAACTCTTTTACATCTTTTTGCGTTTCGGCTGTCAGCGCTATAACAGGCGTATCGTTTAAGCCGGGAAGATTTTTTAAATGTGTGGTTACCTCGTATCCCTGCATATCAGGCAGGATTAAATCGACCAGGATTAAGTCGGGACGGTTTTCTTCAGCCATGCGTATTCCATCTAAACCGCGGGAGGCTTCATAATATATATAACCTTTATAACGAATGATATCGGCCATTAAAAAACGCGCTTCCGGATCATCCTCTATATAAAGTATTTTTTTTTGTGAATTAGTCATTTTATTCCAAATATACGTTAAAAATAATTCCCGCTAAAACCGAGATATTGATCCACAAATATGTTACTACTTTGCTAAGAGGGAATTATTGTATAAGTTTCCAAATATCCTTGCTTGTTATTTCGACTTTATTTAAAAATACTTAATTGTATATTTAATCTTTTTTCTTTAATCTTTTCACCCAATGACCCCGGGGAATCATTTTTCTTTAACTATTAGTCATGTTTACAAATAATCAGGGTAATGTCATCATCCGGTTTTTTAAAATCAGAAAATATTTTAAGTTCTTCAATAATCTTTTCTTTTAAATCAAAAACAGATAAGTGTATGTTCGATTTAACTAATTCGATAAGCCGTTTTTCGCCAAATTCTTCTTCGCTGCGGTTCATCGTTTCGGTTACTCCGTCTGTGTAAGCTAAAAAAATATCGCCTTTATTAAAAGCTGCTTCATTTTGAATATATTCCTGATTGGCAAGAAAACCTAACACGATCCCGCCTTTAGTTAAGCGGATGATTTCGCCTGTTGTTTTAAAAATAATCGGCGGGTTGTGTCCGGCGTTTGTGTAGATTAGTTTATTCTGATCCTGTGCAAAAATTCCGTAAAAAAAGGTAGCGTATTTGCCTTCGATAATACTTTCATAAAGTAAGTTGTTAAGCCGGCAGACAATATCGCATACGGTTAAGAATGTTTTTTTCTGGCTTCGTAAACCGGCTAATATAAGGGTCATCATTAAGGCGGCGGGGGCGCCCTTACCGGAAACGTCGCCAATGGCAATGCCCACCGTATAATCATTGAACTTTATTATGTCATATAAATCGCCGCTGATGATTTTACTTGGAATATTGACTGCGGTAATGCTTAAATCTTGAATATGCGGAAATTGATGGACAAGCAGTCTTTGCTGAACTGTACCGGCGTTGACTAACTCATGTTCATAAGCTTTTTTTGCCAGCATTATGTCTAATTGCCGTGAGTTGTGAATAGCTATAGATGCCTGATGGGCGAAAAGCTGAAGTATCTCACTTACGTTCCGATTAAAAAAAGCCTGCCGGTTGCTTTCCAGGCAAATTACTCCAAGCGCTTTTTCATCAAAAATAAGCGGAATAGAGATTTGTGACCGGGTTTCAGGACGGATTTCATAATAATGTTCAGCCGTTCGGACGTCATCTAACACGTCAATTTGTTTTGTTTTAACAACCCAGCCGCAAGAGCCCTGTCCTACTTTTAAATGCAGACGATTGTCTAAGGAAGAATCATAGCCTTCGCTGCTGAAATTTAAGAGCCGTTTGCCGGATTTATCAAGCAGAAAGATAACCGCTGTATCGTAATTAATAAGAGATTTAAGCGAACTGAGAATGAAATCCAAAATGTTTTTAATATCAAAAGAAGATAAAATTTTTCGGCTTACTTCGATTAATTTATGCGTTTCAAAATTCTTTTTTTCCAAATCCATTAACAGCGCCATGTTTTCTAAAATTTTGCCGGCTTTCTTTTGTATTTTTACAAAATTTCTCTTAGCCTCTTTATCATCAAAAAAAGAAATCCTTTTATGGTTAATTAATAAAAAAGCAAAGATTTGAGTATGCCCGCGGAAGGGCAGCAGGCTGATAAGGTCTGCCGCTGATAATTTTTCAATAATTGAGCCGGGCAGGGCGCTGTCTTTGAAATTTTCAACAACTAAAGCGTTAGCGGGCAAATTATTAAAATAACCGCTTTTTATATCTAAAGAAAGCAAATCTCTATCATAAATATTATCGTAGTGCACTAAATGATATTTGTCTTTATTAAGGAGGTAAAATGCGTACGGAAGACCGCTGAATATCTTAGTAAAAGCTTCAACTAAATATTTGGTGACTTCATGATAACGAACCGCGCTGTTTAGAGAGCTGTTTGCGGTTTCTAATATCTGCCGCGCTTCAGTTAAAACGCTATAGTAACGTTTAGCGAAAAATTTCTTAATTATTAATTTAAAACGTTCCTGTAAAGTGATCACAAGAAGCAATGTAATTGCGGCGGCTGTAATTTCCGGATAAGGGACGATTTGTACGGCTGCTATATATATAGTATAAAAGAAAAGGATGTATATTAAATATAGTAAGATTGTTCCCAAAAAATTATGTTTTGACAAATTTATCTCCCTTGAATTTGATTAAAAGATAGATAAAAGAATACTAATATTCAATATGGATGTTTAAAAGAAAGAAAAATCCCGGTTACTTGATACTGGATACTGGTTGCTTGATGCTGGATGCTTGATGCAAGATTAAAGAAAGTAGGAAGTAAGAAGTAGGAAGTGGGAAGTAGAAATTTGGAATTTGGAATGGGGAATTTGGAAGTAAGAAGTAGGAAGTAAGAAAAAAGATTAAAGATAGATGTTTAGGGGGTTCTAACCGCCTCCTTCCGAGTCAAAACCGCCGTCGACCTGAAAATAACGATACCTTCCTTTAATTTAAAGGGTACGACTTGAAATTT
>JAUXGF010000263.1 GCA_030622395.1 Calditrichaceae bacterium | reverse complement strand
TTTTGTCATTTCGAATCCCGATTTATCGGGTGAGAAATCTTTAACTTCAATATTTATAACGCTACAAGATTTCTCGCTCCGCTTCGAAATGACATTTTGGGCTAGTTTTCGTTCAGACACTACTTAGTAAATACATTGGTATTTAATGATGATTTTCGAGAGTTATAAATGAAAGCATTTCCAAATATTAAAACCAAGCGGCTTCTGTTAAGGCAATTTAATTCAGACGACGCTCTGTATGTTCAAGATTTAGCGGGGCACATAGATATCGCCTCGACTACTATTCGTATTCCCTATCCTTACAAAGATGGAATGGCGGCTGAGTGGATTAAAACGCTTGCTAAAAAATATATGGATGATATGGAGATTACTCTTGCCGTTACCTTTGCTTCCGATAAAACACTTGTAGGAGCAATCAGCTTGATGCTCAACAGAAAACACGACAGGGCGGAAATGGGTTACTGGATTGGCAAACCCTATTGGAACAAAGGATTCGGCGGCGAGGCGGCAAAGGCAATGTTAAAATATGGATTTGAAAAATTAGGCTTACACCGCATTAACGCTCACCATTTTAAGCACAATCAGGCGTCGGGACGCATACTGCAAAAAATTGGAATGAGCTATGAAGGCTGCCTGCGTCATCATATAAAAAAATGGGATAAGTATGAGGATATTGAGTGCTACGGAATTTTAGAAGAAGAATATTTTAAGAAAAAATCTTCCTTAAAGAAAGGAGGCTAAACATAACTAATGTCAAGTAAAATACAAGATGATATGTAATACATCATTAATAGAAATTTATAAGCGTATATTTGGAGAAAACAGAAACCCACCCCTAACCCCTCCCAAGAGGGGAAAAGCCAATTCCCCTCTTGGGAGGGGTTAGGGGTGGGTCACAAAGCCTGTTACAATATTCCGCCAATAATTGCGATATTACAGAGACATATTCAAATAGGCAAACGCTATATAAAATGCGAGCTTATGGATATATTTTCAACTATAAAAACCTTAACCTTGTCAAGACATTAACCATCAATTTTGATATTGATTAACGAGGTATCTCCATGCAGGAAGTCGCCTTCCTAAAGCAAAATACGGAAAAATGGAAACAGATTGAAGCCATTCTTTCTGGGAAAAATATAAATCCGGATACTTTAGCGGAGCTATTTATACAGCTTACAGACGATCTGTCATTTGCCAAAACTTTTTATCCGGGCAGCAAAACGGTTTTGTACTTAAATAGTTTAGCCGCCAAAGTCCATCAGGCTGTTTACCGTAATAAAAAGGAAAAGAAAAGCCGCTTAATAACATTTTGGAAGTTTGAATTGCCTGCGATTCTTAAAGACTGCCGCAGGGAAATGTTTTATTCCTTGATAATTTTTATTCTCTCCCTATTTATCGGCATAGTTTCGTCGGCTAATGATAAAACATTTGTAAGGCTTATTTTAGGCGATACTTATGTTAATATGACTTTAGAGAATATCGACAAAGGCGATCCATTGGCGGTTTATAAAAAGGTAAATGAAATAGATATGTTTTTTGGGATTACGTTCAATAATATACGGGTAGCTTTGTACGCCTTTACAGCCGGCGTATTGTTTTCATTTGGAACGGGATTGCTGCTTTTTTATAATGGAGTAATGTTAGGCGCATTTCATTATTTCTTTTTTCAAAAAGGAATGCTTATTAGTTCAATGTTAACAATCTGGATTCATGGGACGCTGGAAATTTCGGCAATCATAATCGCCGGCTGCGCAGGTTTGGTAATGGGAAACAGCATATTATTTCCCGGCTCTTATACAAGAAGGCGGTCTTTTATGAACGGAGCTAAAAACGGGTTGAAAATTGTTATCGGTTTAATACCGGTTTTTATTTTAGCCGGGTTTTTGGAAGGATTCGTTACCCGTCACACCGGAATGCCTGCCTTTGTAAGTTTATGTATCATTATAAGTTCACTTATATTTATTATTTGGTATTTTATTATTTATCCGTTAAATGTTAAAAAGGAGGCCGTTCATGCAAACAGTTGAAAAAATAGAATTTCAACGCGCAAGAGATTTTAGCGAGTTACTTAGCGATACCTTTGATTTTATCAGACAAAATTTTAAAGAGTTAGGTAAAAGTATTCTTTTTATTGTAGGACCGTTTTTACTAGCGGCAGTAATTTATAGCGCAATTTTTCAGTTCAATTTCATGAGTCCTGATCCTAATAAACTTTTTTCCCTTACCTATTTTGTGGGAATGTTAATCAGTTTGGTACTTCAGGTTTTGCTTTATTCGTTACTATTAATTGTACCGGCGGAGTTTATTCTGTTATATAGAGAAAAAGGAGCGGGTGGATTCGGCGTAGAAGACGTTTGGCGGGCGGCGTCAAAAGATATTTTTGCGGTTTTCTTTTTAAATATATGCGTTGGTATTATTGTAGCCTTCGGCACACTGCTATTTATCATCCCCGGGATTTATTTAGCTATCGCTCTTTCGCTGACGCCTATTGTTTATGTTTGCGATAAAGCCGGGTTCAGCGAATCGTTTTCAAGAAGCGGTAATTTACTAAAAGGACATTGGTGGTTTACTCTTGGATTATTAATTGTGTTAAGCATCATTATTTTTGTATTAATGTTTATTTTTCAAATCCCTGCATATATATATATATTTATTACAATGTTGCACTCAGGAGATCCGATGAGCATTGCCAAGCCAAGCTGGGTGTTAACCCTTGTAACAACAATTGGAAGCCTGGCTGATTTTTTCTATTCCATACCGGTTATCGCTTTAATTTTTCATTATTTTAGTTTGGTGGAAAAAAAGGAAGCTGCGGGATTATTTAAAAAAGTCGAAGAAATAGAAACGTCAGGTAATGAAGATAAAACCCAATAAATATATTTATATCCTTTTGCAGTTATCGCTTTTCTTAGCTCTTGCCCTTCCGGTTGAGGCTCAAGAAAATCCTGCGTCTGGTATTGCGGATAAAGCCATGTTTGATTCTGCTTATGTAAATGTCCGCTATCCCGAAAAGGAAACACTGACGCGATTTTATAATGATAAGGATTTTCTTTACGACAGAGAGCCGCCGGCGCCGGTTACATTGTGGGATAAATTGAAATTCTGGATTATAAAGAATATTTTAAGTATAATTTTTTCACAATCCACCGCCTCATTATGGGAAACGGCTTTTTACCTGGTTTTCGCATTTGTACTTATTTTTATTATTGCCCGTCTTTTGAAAACAAATATTCAAAGCCTGTTTTACAAACCTAAGGCGGGGTCGTTAATTAAAATTGAGACCCCGCACGAAAATATTAAAAAAAGCGATTTTGAGCGATTGATTTCCGAAAGGATTAAACAGAAACAATACCGGGCTGCGGTACGCTTATTATATCTTAAAACATTAAAAGAACTTGCAAACAAAAATATGATTCGTTGGAAAATAGATAAAACAAATATTGATTATTTTAAAGAATTGCAGGATTCTCAAATAAAAAAACATTTTGAAGAAGTGACCCTGCTTTATGAATATGTTTGGTACGGAAATTTTTTATTGGATGAAGAACTTTTCCAAAGGGCATACAAAGTTTTCAATAACTTTAATCAAAAATTAGTCGCGGGAATTTAACCGTTTGAACAAAATTATCTTCTCCAATTCCCCTCTTTTTCTAAAGAGAGAGGGCTGGGGGGTGAGTTTAAAACAACATGAAAAAAAACTTAAAATATAAACTGATTTTAATAAGCGGATTTGTGCTGTTATTCTTAGTGGAATTGTTCAGCCCGAAAGAGATTGACTGGCGGATGAGTTTTTCTAAAAAAGATAAAATCCCTTACGGCAATTATATTTTATTTGATTTGCTTCCCGAAATATTCCCCAAAAAAACAATCACCACTACTGATTTGCCAGCTTATAACATATTAAAAGACAATCAACTTTCAAGCGGTAATTATCTAATTATTAATAATAAATTTGCCGCTGATGATCTTGACACGAAAGAATTGGTTGAGTTCGCCGGCAATGGCGGTTATGTTTTTATTGCCGCCCAACAATTTAAGGGATTATTTGCAGACACCCTGAATGTCAAAACAGAAATGCATTTTATTCTTGGCGATTCATTGGGCGTTAATTTTACTAATTTATCATTGCATCAAAAAGAAGATTATTATTTTAAATCGGAGGCGCCTCCATTTTACTTTTCATCCTTTGATACGGCGCATACGACTATATTGGGGATTGATGAAAAGAAAAGGGTAAATTTTATCAAAACTAATTTTGGCGAAGGCGTTTTTTATCTGAATTGTGTTCCGTTTGCTTTTACCAATTACAACATTTTAAAAGATAATGACGCCGGTTATATTTCGAAAGCGCTGTCTTATCTGCCAGCGCAGAATTTATTTTGGGATGAATATTACAAGGCGGGGAGAATAGGCGCTCAAACGCCGCTGCGCTATATTCTTAACCGGGCGCAATTACGCTGGGCTTATTATCTCGGTATAATTTCTCTTATTATGTTCATTTTATTCGAAGGCAAACGGAAGCAAAGAATAATTCCGGTTATTACGCCTTTAAAAAATACTACGCTGGAATTTGTAGAAACAATCGGCAGGCTTTATTATCAAAACAAAGACCATAAAAACTTGGCAATGAAAAAGATTACTTATTTTTTAGAATATATCCGCAGTCATCTTTACATGGAAACGCAGCAATATTCAAATGAGTTTTATAAAAAATTAAACGCCAAAACAGGTATTTGCCAGGCTGAATTGGAAAAATTATTTGGTCTGATTAATCAAATCAAATCAAAAGAAAAAATTAAAGAAAGTGAAATTAATCTGCTAAACAGGGGTATTGAAAAATTTTACCAAATGTCTAAAGGATAATAAAAATACATAGCCACGAAAGCGCTAAGATACGAAGTAAAAATAAATAGTGTCTGAACGAAAACTGACCAAAAATGTCATTTCGATCCCGATAAATCGGGAAGAAATCTGTAACTTCAATA
>JAUXGF010000449.1 GCA_030622395.1 Calditrichaceae bacterium | reverse complement strand
TAATCGAAGACGCCGCACAGGCGATCGGCAGTGAATATAAGGATGGTTGCCGCGCCGGCTCAATCGGGGATATAGGCTGTTTTTCCTTTTTCCCAAGCAAAAATCTGGGCGGTTTCGGCGACGGCGGCATGGTTACCACCAATGATGAAAAACTATATCAAAAATTAGTTTACATGCGCAATCATGGCGCTTATCCTAAATATTATCATAGAATGATTGGAGGCAACTTCCGTTTGGACGCTTTGCAGGCTGTAGTCTTAGATATTAAATTGAAATACCTGGATGAATGGACGGCAGGCAGGCAAAAAAACGCTGATTATTATGACGCCGGCATAAAGGCGCGCGGACTGCCAAATAAAGTAAAGACTCCTGTAAGGCTCGATGGCTATCGTCATATATTTAATCAATATATTTTGCAAGTAGATAAGCGCGACTCCCTTGTTGAATATATGAAAGAACACAATATCGGCTGTGAAATTTATTATCCGGTTACATTTAATAATCAGGAATGTTTTAAATATCTCGGCTATAAACGGGGTGATTTCCCTGCGGCGGAAAAGGCGGCGGATAAGACTTTAGCTATCCCAATTTATCCCGAGTTAAGCGCAGAGCAAAAAGATTATATTCTGGATACGATTGCTGATTTCTTTTCAAAGTAATAAATTTAGTTTAACTATAGTTATTTCTTTTGTATTTCATGTAATTTTATTTACATTCTTAAAACTGTTTTAAACTAATAGAAGGTAGTAATTATGGAAGCAATTAAAATGTATTGTGTTATCTGTAAGCAGGGGCAAACAAATTCCGGCAGGGTAACCGTTACTTTACAACGTGGAGAATCTACTATCGTGTTCAGGGATGTTCCGGCTGATGTTTGTGTAAATTGTGGTGAATACTATTTATCAGAAGAAACTACTGAAAAGCTATTAGAACGTGCGGAGCGGGCTGTTCAAAACGGAGCGATGGTGGAAATTCAAAAATTTGCAGCATAGTTATTCATTCGGATACCTGTATTATCCATAGATTCTTATCACAAAAGGTGCTAAGACACGAAGAAACAATAAGACAGAAGATAATTGAATTTAAACTCAGCTTTATTAATTTATGAATACTATTACAATTCATTGTTTATTAATATTTTGTGTCTTTGTGTCTTCGTGGCGAAAGAGTTTTTCAGGTTATAACAGAACACTGTAACACGCTAAAACTTTAATTCTTCCGCTAAAAATGTTTTTACATTATCTATAAGGATACGTTTCTGCTCCATCGAATCGCGGTAACGAACAGTCACGGTTTGATCTTCCAGCGTTTCGGTGTCTACCGTGATGCAAAATGGGGTGCCGGCTTCATCCTGGCGGCGGTATCTTCTGCCGATCGAGCCGCCCTCGTCATAAAAAACACGATAGCTGCCGCGTAGTTCTGCTGCTATTTTTTTTGCTACTTCAGGCATCCCATCGCGCTTGACCAAAGGAAACACGCCAACTTTTATTGGGGCAATGCTTGGCGCTAACTTTAAAACAACCCGATCCTCTTCCTCTGTATAAGCGTCGATTAAACAGGTGAGCAGGGTGCGCTCGCATCCTATTGAAGTTTCAATAATATATGGTATAAAGCGTTCTTTTGTCTGATCGTCATAATATTGTAAATCTTTTCCGGAAAATTCTTTGTGCCTGCTTAAATCGAAATCGGTGCGGTTGTGGATGCCTTCAATCTCCTGCCAGCCGAATGGAAATTCGTATTCAACGTCAAATGCCGCCTTAGCGTAATGAGCCAATTCATCTTTGATATGTTCATGAAAGCGCAGCTTGTTTTGCGATAATCCCAAACGCCGGTACCATTTCATACGCTCTTCTTTCCAATAGTCAAACCATTTTTCATCTTCGTCCGGGCGCACGAAAAACTGCATTTCCATTTGTTCAAATTCCCGCGTCCGGAAGATAAAATTACCAGGCGTTATTTCGTTGCGAAAGGCTTTACCGATTTGAGCAATCCCAAAGGGCAGTTTTTTACGAGCCGCCTCCCGGACATTATGAAAATTAACGTATATCCCCTGCGCCGTTTCCGGTCTTAAATAAACAATGCTGGCTGTATCCTGCAGAGGACCCATGTATGTTTTGAACATCAAATTAAATTGGCGGATTTCAGTAAATGAGTCTTTATTGCCGCACTTCGGACAGGGTTTATTAATATCGATATCATCTTCCCGAAAACGGGTTTTGCATATTTTACAGTCAACCAAAGGATCTGAGAAGCCGTCTACATGCCCGGACGCTTCCCATATTTTTGGATGCATCAAAATACTGGAATCAATGCCTTCTATATCGTCGCGCTCGTAGACCATGCTTTTCCACCATAGTTCCTTTATGTTTTTTTTCATTTCAACACCGAGCGGTCCGTAATCATAACAGGAATTAATCCCGCCGTAAATTTCACTGCTTTGGTAAATAAAGCCTCTTCGTTTAGCTAAAGAAACGAGCTTATCCATTGTCTTATCTGCTTGAGACGCCACTTGTTGCCTCCTGTGATTTTTGTTAATATTCATCCAATGTTCAATTTAAAATATTTATGCTATTTATCAAAATGAATTTCCTGCAAATTCGTAATACCGTTATTACAGGCGGATACATGAATTCGTTACAAAGATTTAATGAAGCACAGTGTCACTCCCGTATCAGAGACCGCTTCGCTTAACTCTGATACAAGGGTAAGGGCAGGGCGAAGTGATCTGCATCACGATTCACAGGGTGTTGCTCTAGTGTTTTTCCTGTCATTTCGAGGATCTTTTAACGAGAAATCTAGTGTTACTATTGAAGTTATATCCCGATTTCTATGACCTTGTCAAGGGTTATTTTAAGCAAATTTTGGGTGTTTAGACACATAGTTATCCACATAAG
>JAUXGF010000092.1 GCA_030622395.1 Calditrichaceae bacterium | reverse complement strand
CCATGTTCTTAGGTTTAGGATTAGCTTCTTTGACCAAAGAAAAGATTGAAGAAGTTGCCAAAGAGCTTATTAAAAAAGGTCAGCTCTCGGAAAAAGATGGAAAAGAATTTATTGACGATCTTACCAAAAGGTCAAAAGAAGCCGGCAAGGAGATAAAAGGCAAAATAGAAAAAGGCGCGTCGGACGCCCTGAAAAAAATGAATCTCGCCAGCAGAGACGAGCTTGAGGAATTAGAAAAACGTATAAAAAAACTTGAAAAAGAATTAAAAAAAGAGAAAGCGGCAAAATAAATGCTCAACATTGGGAAAATCGGGGGCATCGGGCGCACATACCGTCACGTTAACCGCTATCGCCAAATTCTTCATATTCTCTTTAAGTACGGCTTTGGGGATTTCATTGAAACCCTGAAGATAGAGCAATACATCGAAATTGGTCTGCAAATGATCTCGCGGAAACGGCGCAAACAAATCGAAAAATTAACCAGAGCCGAACGGGTTCGAAAGGCATTAGAAGAACTCGGGCCAACCTTTGTTAAACTGGGGCAGATACTTTCCACCCGCCCGGACCTTATTCCTCTTGAATATTCTCAAGAATTTTTAAAGCTGCAAGACCAGGTTCCATCCTTTCCGTATGAAGACGCCCGTAAAATTATTAAATCGGAAACCGGCAAATTCCCGGAGGAACTGTTTGAGCGCTTTGATGAAACTCCCTTTGCCGCAGCTTCTATTGGACAGGTGCACAAAGCTTATCTAAAAGATAACGGCGAAGTAGTGGTAAAGGTTCAGCGCCCCGGTATCCGCAAAATTATAGAAGTCGATCTCGAAATAATGCTCCATCTTGCCACACTTATGGAACGGCATGTTGAAAAGCTGGAAGTCCAACGCCCAACCAAAATCGTTGAAGAATTTGCCCGTAAGCTGGAAAAGGAAATCGACTATACTATCGAGGCGTCGCATATCGAGCTTTTTGCCAGGCAGTTTATAGATGATGAAACTGTTTTCATGCCAAAAGTCTTTCGCCAAATAACCACTGAACGCGTCCTTACTATGGAGTTCATAGACGGTATCAAGTCGTCACAAATCGAAACTCTTCAACACAAAGGATACGATTTAAAAGAGATCGCCAAACGCCACGCTAATTTGGTTATGAAGCAGGTTTTCGTCCATGGTTTTTTTCACGCCGATCCCCATCCCGGAAATATTTTCATTCTGCCGAACAATGTAATTTGTTATCTCGACTTTGGCATGATGGGGCGTATCAGCCGTCAGGAACGGGAAGACTTTGCCGATTTAATGATGCAAATTGTCCGCAAAGATGAAAAAAGAATTGTGGACGCTTTACTTAAAATTACAGAATATGATGAAGAGCCGGACAGAAGCAGGCTTGAAGGAGACCTTAGCGAGATAATCGATCAACATTTATATCTTGCCTTAAAAGAATTGGATGTGGGAAAACTTTTACAGCAGCTTATCAAAACCCTTACCGGGCACAATTTAAGTTTAAAACCGCATTTGTTTCTTATGATGAAGGCTTTAAGCGCTGTTGAAGATTTAAACAGAAAATTGGATCCTGATTTTGAGATAATAAAACATATCGAACCGTTTGCGCGCAAAATCCAAATAAGCCGCCTTAATCCAAAAAGGATGTCCGCAGATATTATTGACTCTGCAAGGGAAATTATTAACCTGCTAAAAGAAATCCCCGGCGATCTGCATACCCTTTTCAAACAGACAAAACAGGGCAAACTAAAAATTGAATTTCAGCACCGCGGTTTGGAACAACTGGTTTCCACTCTTGACCGGATCAGCAACCGCATTTCCTTTGCTATTGTTTTAGCCTCCCTGATTATCGGTTCATCGCTTATCGTTCTTGCGGATATTCCCCCAAAATGGCATGAGATGCCGATTATCGGTATTGCCGGTTATATTGTTGCCGGCGTTATGGGTTTCTGGCTTTTAGTATCAATCATACGGCATGGAAAAATGTAACTCTATGAAAAATTCTATTTCCCTATTAAATTCTAAATTCCTCAAACCCATATCCCGATTTCAAATAATAGGGATGATTAATTTTATATCCTGCAGCCAAAAGCCCCGCTCAAGTGGTCACTTCATGGAAAAACTAAATGCTCTATTAATTATATTTGCTTTGTGCCTTCGTAACTTCGTGGCTAAAAATATTAAATATCTTTGCTTAGTATTAATACTATCACCTGTTGTTTTACCGGCGCAATTTTTAAGCGGCGATCAGGAACCCCCGGGCATTAACTGGAAAAAAATAGACGCCAAACATTTTCAAATCATCTTCCCTGAAGAAATATCCCGGGACGCCCTGCGCGTGGCTAATACGCTTGAACATGAATACCAGGCTATTTTTAAAACGCTGTATTATCCATTTAAAAAGATTCCTGTTTTATTGACCACTAACAGCCTGCTCCCAAACGGCTACGCAGCTTTGGCGCCCCGCAGAACCGAATGGGCGGCCGCGCCGATTCAGGACGGAGCGGATGACAGCGAATGGTATAATCTTCTCGCCTCGCACGAAATCCGCCATATTGTTCAACTTGATAAAATGACTAACTATGGATTTAATGAAATCATCAACTTCGCATTCGGCGAGGAGCTGGTTTTTGTTGTTTCCAGTTTGATTGTCCCGAAGTGGTTTTGGGAAGGCGACGCTGTGTTAAGCGAAACCACATTAGGCAAAGGCGGACGCGGTAGAGACCCAAATTTTGATATCGGTATCCGTACCCTTTTGCTTTCCGGGAAACGTTATTCGTACTACAAAGCGCTTATGGGTTCGTATTCGGATTATTATCCGAATCACTATCCATTAGGCTATTTGCTTGTCTCTCATGTAAGACGTAATTACGATGTGCGATCATGGGGTAAGATATTAAGCCGCACCGCATTTTATTCTTTTTATCCGTTTGCATTTTCCAATAGTCTAAGCGCAATCACCGGCGGTAAGGGCGTTACGGAAATTTATAAAGACGCCATGGATGAATTTAAATTCCTGTGGCAAAAGCAGCAAGAGGGTTTAATCCTTACAGACGCCCGTATCTTAAATCCTAAAAACAATAAACTATATACAAATTATTATTATCCGCAATTTGATAAGAACGGCTCGGTTATCGCCCTTAGAACAGGTCTGGCTGATCCGCAAACGCTTGTGCGCATTACGAGCGGCGGCAAAGAAAAGGAAATTCGCCGGATCGCTTCCATATATCCCGTTTCCGTCGGCGGCGGGAAGATTGCCTGGAATGAGATAAACTTCCATCCCCGTTGGGCTAAACAAAATTATGCCGATATAGTTGTTTATGATATTCAATCCGGGAAAGAGCGCACAATAACCCAAAAGGGAAATTTCTTAACTCCATCATTATCACCGGACGGAAGCCGGATCGCCGCAGTGGAATGGACTTCGGAAAGGAAATGCGCTCTTGTTATTCTTGATTCCGAAAGCGGCGAAATTATTCAGCGGGCGCCGAATCCTGAAAATGAAACTATCAAACTGCCGTCCTGGTCTGATGATGGCAGGCTGATTGTTTTTACCGGTCAAAAATATCATGGGAAAGGTATTACAATTTATGACGCCCAAAGCGATTCTTTACGGAATGTAATAGATAATTGCTGGCAGGGCATAACCTATCCTGTTTTTTATCAAAATTATATTTTATACAATTCTTTTTATTCCGGGATTGATAATATTTATGCCGTAGATATTAAAAGCGGGCAGCGCTACCGGGTAACATCCAGACCGTTTGGCGCATACAACCCTGCGGTTTCGCCTGGCGGAAACGATTTGCTTTTTAATGATTACAGCGTTGACGGTTACGACGCCGCTGAAATGCCGCTGGATACTTCAAAATGGATAAAAATCGAAGACGTCGAAGACCGCAGTCTTAAGTATTATGAACCGTTAATTGCGCAGGAACAGGGCGGAACTATTTATAACATTGAAGATATCCCTGACGTGCAATATCCTATCAAAGATTATAATCCTCTTGCCAATATCATTAATTTTCACAGTTGGGAAATTTACCCGGACACGCTGAATTTGGGCATTCGCTTTAAATCGAGGGATATACTTAACACGACAGAACTGGGCGTTGGACTGTATTTTAACACTAATGAGCGCTCTTTCGGCGGCTCGGCAAATTTAAGCTACGCCGGATTTTATCCTATAATTGATTTAAGCCTGAGTCACCTCGGGCGCGCTACTACTTATAAATTTACGTCCGGCGAAAAGATAACCGACTGCTGGCTGGAAACTTCCGCCACTGCCGGTTTTCGTATTCCTTTAAATATTTCCAAAGGCATTTATAGAAAAGATATTTTCTTTGGCGCATCAGCTTCTTTCACAAAAGTGTCCAAACAGGATTTCAGAAGCGCTTTTGAAATCTCCAACGGTAACTTTATGCCTGTTTCATACATGATCGGTTACAGCCGGCTGCAGCGTTCGGTCCGGCGCGATATGGCGCCCCGCTGGGGACAGGTTTTTTATTTAATATACCGCCACACTCCCTTCAAAGGCGATTATAACGGCGATCTCTTTGCCGCACAGACAAACTTATATTTCCCCGGATTATTTAAGCATCATTCATTGTGGTTTGAAGGAAATTATGAAATACAAAATCCGGATAATTACCGCTTTGAAGCCGCGCTTGAATTCCCGCGCGGATACCGTTATATATATCACCGTGAATTCGCCAAAGCCTCTGTTAATTATTCACTGCCGTTGTTGTATCCGGATTTCAGTCTTGGCAAGTGGTTTTATTTAAAACGCATTAAAACCAATTTGTTTTATGATTACGGTATAGGCAGGGATGCTGACAGGGAAACATTTTACCGCTCCGCCGGATCGGAAATTATGTTTGATCATCAATGGTTATCATTCTTTCTCGAATTTAGCGCCGGTTACCGTTACTCCTATAAATTGGCTGAAGAAAAATCAGTGTCTGAATTTGTGTTTAGGTTTTTGTTTTAAGAACCACCCCTTGCTCCCCAATGTTGTTGACTTAAGCATTTTTATGGTGCTATGTCGAATAGTGTGGGTAAATTCTAAATATCTACCATGCCGAACCGCCGCGTTACAATTTCCCTTTAAGGTAATTATAATCTTTTAAAACAGTCTGCAAAAAAGTCCGGGAAGGCAGGTCGCTTTGGACGCCCATTTTATTTTCCACAGCTTGTTTTGTTTTTTGGGCAAGATTAAGGCTGATTACATTATGGCGGTCTTCCTCAACCGTTACATCTAACACTTCTTTAACGGTTGCAATAATTTTATCGTCTAATTCAACCGCCTGATTAAAAACCGGACTATAATCCTCATCAATTTTTGCAAAAATCGTATCTCCAAATTTTGTACGTGGTTTAAGTTTTACTACGGTAGTCCCGGCTGCAATATCGCCGAGCCTTTGTCCTTTGCCTGTAATAAGTATAGTCAGTAATGCCACAGAACCATAGGATAAGCTTATATCAATTAATCTAAAAAGCCAGCGCAGTAAATAGCTGCCGACCGTAGGCTGAGAGCCGTCCAATTTTACCACTTTAATTTTTCTGACCTGTTTCCCAAAACTTTGACCGTTTAAGAAAATTTCACAAATTAAGTCATATAACATAACGGGTAAAAAATAAAATAATAACCAATACAACACAGCTAATTCAAGTCCCGAATTATTTAAAGAAAAAAAAATAAATATTAAGGCGGCAGAATAAACAATAAGGATTAGCGCATCGACCAGGTAAGCCAATATACG
Source organism: Calditrichaceae bacterium (assembly GCA_030622395.1). Classification (GTDB taxonomy): domain Bacteria; phylum Calditrichota; class Calditrichia; order Calditrichales; family Calditrichaceae; genus JAUXGF01. The sequence continues at coordinate 2,795 of JAUXGF010000092.1, read as the reverse complement.
GTCGCCGACATTAGCGATTTCATATTCGATATCGACATTCTGGACAGTATGTATTTTAACAGTCATCATTTTATTTAACTCCATTCCTTTTAGTGAAGATTGGAGTAATGGAGTACTGGAGTGTTGGAGTACTTGAATATTGGATTGTTGGAAAAATGGAAGATTGTAATATTAGTGTATTGAAGTCCTACTCCAAAGGAGTTCTTTCTGGATATTCCATTCTTCCATCATTCCATTAATTCAACAATTCAATTCTTCATCACTCCGATTCTTCAATATTCAATTCTTCAAAGACCTCAAAGGTTTGGGAAAACCTTTGAGGTCTCTTACATTACTCCACCACTCCATCACTCCAATCTTCATAGCTCTTAAATCAATCCACGCGCTTTTAATTCCAGGTACTTATTGATAGCATTTATAGTCAGCGCTTGCGGGGCGCTTAAAATACTATTAATTCCGTAACGCTCCAATTCTTTTACGATTTGTTTTTTTTCATAAGCAAATTTTTCGGCTATGGTTTTAATATAAATTTGTTCGGTTGTTAAAGCTGTATCACTAAGCGTTTGCTTCAACTCCGTATTCTCGAAAAAAATTGTTACCAGTAAATGCCTGCGGGCTATGTTACGCAAATATTTGAGCTGCCGCCTTAGTGCGGAAAGAGTTTCAAAGTTAGTAAAAATAACAATCATGCTGCGTTGTTTTATCTTGCGGGCAATCACGGCATAAAGCTGTTCATAATTAGATTCTAAAAAGTCAGTGGATTGATTATACAATACTTCTAAAATTTTAAACATTTGCGAATACTTACGTTCCGCAGCCAAAACCGTCTCAATCTTATTTGAGAAAGTGATAATCCCCGCCTTATCCTGCTTATTAATAGAAACATTGGAAAGCGCCAAAGCGGCGTTTACGGCATAATCCAGCAGGCTCATCCCTTCGAAAGGCATTTTCATAACCCTGCCCATATCAATAACGCAATACACTTGCTGCGATTTTTCATCCTGATACTGGTTGACCATCAAATCGGCTTTTCGGGCAGTGGCTTTCCAATTGATCGTGCGGTAATCGTCGCCTGATATGTATTTACGAATTTGGTCGAATTCCAACATGTGTCCGATCTTGCGAATCTTCTTTATCCCCGCTTCTGTAAGACGGTTTGATATTGTAAACAATTCATATTTACGCATTTGGATAAATGACGGGTATGCCGGAACCATAACATTTTGATCGAATTTAAATTTGCGGCTGATCAACCCTATGGGACTTGCCGGGTAGATATTCAACGATCCAAAATGGTACTCGCCTCTTTGCAGCGGACGGATGTTGTAATTCAATATTTTTTTAGAGCCGGATTTTAAATGTGTTCTTAAAAGGAAATCTCTAACCTGTAATTGAAAAGGCAGCTCGTCAATTATTCTAATCTTTACAGGAAATCTATAAAAGTTTTCAATTAATATTTTAATAGGATTAGCGTCGCCGTTAGATAGTTTTTCCGGCGTTTGGCGTTTAGCCCGGATTCCTCCCCCCATCCGGTAAAGCAGCAAAAAATCCAAAAGCATTAGCAGGATTATTGTAAAAAAACATATTTTAGCGGCGGCAAAAAAAATAGGCATAAAATGCGACAGCACAAAAAGGAAAATAGTCGCCCCAATAATAATAAACAGACGCGGCAATAAATATAGACTTCTTAAAATATTCACTAACGCGGCACCTCTATTTTTTCAACAATTTGGCGGATCACATCATCTGCTTTAATGCCTTCCATTTCTTTTTCCGGGGTTAATAAAATTCGATGCCGTAAAGCGGGCAATGTTACTTCGCGGATATCTTCAGGATTTATAAAATCCCTTCCCTGCATTGCGGCAATGGCTTTAGCTCCAATCATGATTGCCAGCGAGGCGCGCGGTGATCCCCCAAGGTATAAAGAATTATTATTTCTGGTATCGTGAACGATTTGGGTAATATATTGAATAAGATTTTTATCTATATAAACGGCGTTTACTTTTTGTTGAATATCGATAACATGCTTTTTTGTTAAAACCGGTTTGATTGCTTCCACTTCATTAATGTGCTTTCGTTCATGGAATTCAGACAAAATCGTTGTCTCTTCATCAAAAGAAGGATAGTCCATTTGGATTTTAAATAGAAACCTGTCCAGTTGAGCTTCGGGAAGTTTATAAGTTCCTTCATGCTCGATAGGATTTTGGGTGGCTAATACCATATAGGGTTTATCCATCAAATAAGTAGTCCCGTCAACGGTTACCTGTCGTTCCTCCATGACCTCTAATAGGGCTGATTGTGTTTTTGCCGGGGCTCTGTTTATCTCGTCTATTAAAATCATGTTAGAAAAAACCGGGCCTTTATTAAATTCAAACTCGGATTTTTTCATATTAAATACAGACGTCCCTATGACGTCGGAAGGCATTAAGTCCGGCGTAAATTGAATTCTGGAGAAGCCGGCTGAAATGGTTTTTGCCATCAACTTTGCAGTGAGCGTTTTGGCGATGCCCGGAACGCCTTCGATCAGCACATGCCCGTCAGCCAACAAAGCGGCGATTAGCAAATCAATCATTTTCTTTTGCCCGACAATAATTTTTTTTAATTCATTCTTGATTAATTCCACTGCCTTTTTAAGTTCCGACAGCTCTAAGCGGTTTTCAAAAACTTGTTCCTTTTCCATAATATTTATCCTTTAAATTCTATGTTCGTCATTTATATAGAGATTATTTGCGAATTTTTTTGCCACTAAGACACTAAGGCTCGAAGTCAAATTAGTGCCTGAACGAAAAAGCGCT
>JAUXGF010000278.1 GCA_030622395.1 Calditrichaceae bacterium | reverse complement strand
TTAACATCCCTCTTTTTATATATGTTTAATAAATATATTTAGATGATTTTCTTATTTTTTTTCTCTCAAAAGGAGTATCTTTAACGATTAATTTGGCCATATGCTTTAAAGCATTTTTCCAAGTATTTTCATTCATTGTCATAAATACTGTATCAGAAGAAGTCCCTTTTCCATAAGATACAATTTTACCTTTAGTGTTATCCCAAATTAAATATTCAAATTCATATTTTAAATATCTATTTGAAGTAGACATATTTGTAGCTGCATTATAGATATCTATAAATACCTCGTGCGTTTTAATATTTTGTAAAAATAAAATAAATTCAACTAAAGTCGAATCTATGTGAAGTTGATAGCCATCTTCAGGTATCATCATTTCAAGTGAAATTTCTTTTTTTATATTTAATTGTTTACTATCTAAGCTAATTTTATGTTTTTCATCCAAAAACATTGATCCATTGAACCGAGTATTATTTTTTAATTCGACAGGAAGGTTTTCTTTAAGAAAAGAATAAAACAACTTAACAGGATCGCCTTCGCCAAAATCATCATTTAAAGAACTTTCATTTTCTATTATAATATTAGGGATTTCAGGATATATACCAATGGTTTTATTATTTATGGGATTAATATTTTTGTACTCTGGCATAACAATTAAATGAATCTGTGGGGAACAGGAAAAAATTGACAATGTGAAAATTATAAAAATAATTTTAAGCGATTTAATTCTCATGATTTATCCTTATTTATAGATATTTAATAACATTTAGAATTTTATCCTTAGTTGAACCATAAACGCCCTTCATGTGTTAAAAATATCTCTGGTTCAATTACCACGCCAAAGGCTGGCAGGCGGATAAAATTAAGTTGGACGAAGCAGCTATTCCCTCGATAGTCTGAATTCCCTATCATATTGGGAATTAAATATAACCCTGTTGATAATAAAAATCATAGTTGCAATGATCATTTTTTTGTTTCATTGCAAATTTCATATTTTTTTCACAATTTCGCAACTGTTATTAATCTTTTTGTCTTAAATCCGTGCTTTAAGGCGGTGATAATCCCTACGGCAAACCATTGACAAAGAGAACCACATCCGGACGTTTATTTACCGTCCCGGGCACTGAGCTTGCCGAAATGACCGTGAACTGGTTACAAACCACAAAATCGTTATTATCCGGATTTTGAAAATCTACCAACCAGCCAGACCAGATCGCCACGCTTTTATGAGCCGTCTGCAGGCGTTCCGGCGTTTCACTGTCCGGGGCAATATCCGGACCGTAAATATAATCGTAGCCTGAAGATTCTAATAAATCAATGGCAAAGGTTTCAATCTCGGATTCGGTTATTTTATTCATTATTATCTTTTTTTCCTGTAATACGCTTTATCTCTTTATCAAAATCAGAAATGTAATTTTTGTCCTGAATTTTTCTAAAAACTTGATATTCTTTCTGCGCTAAAGCTAAGGCAACCTCATGGGCGACTGAACCGGCATTGATCAGGATTTCATATTCGCTGAATTTTAAAAAGGCGTTCAGCTTTTCAATCCAGTCTTTCATATACATTGGGATATTACGAACAGCCTGTAATTCAGCAAAATCAAGATACATTGTTACGATGCGGTTAAGATGATCAAGTTCTGGTTTGTTTAAATAATTTTTGGCAACGGAAACATCACTTGGCATAATCTTTCCACCGGGGCCTTTTCTCCACGATGTTAATCCCATATTAAGCCTGGCGCTATCCGCTCTATTGAATATTATTTCAGCGGCGGTCTGTCCGGTAATAGCAAAATGCAGTTTGTTTTGAACAGTGGCAAAGAACTTTTTTGTATCTTCAGCCTTTGCAGAATAATCAATCGAAGTCGCGTAAATGTCCGTGATTTTTTGATATGACATCCTTTCGCTGGCGCGAATATCCCTGATTTCTTCAAGTAAATCATCAAAAAACCGGGCGCTGAAGCGAGAACCATATTTGAAACGGTCGCTATCGATGGCGAAACCTTTGTGTATATATTTCTGGAGAATTGTAATAGCCCATTGTCTAAATTGCGTGCCACGTTCCGAATTTACCCGATACCCCACGGCAATAATCGCCTCTAAAGAATAGCAGGTCACATTACGGGCAACCTCCCTTTTTCCTTCAGTTTGAACTACCGAGAAAACCTCGGCAGTTGAAGATTTATAAAGTTCCTTTTCTTTATATATATTTTTCAAGTGCAAAGATATATTGTCAGCGCTGCATTCAAAAAGCTCTGCCATTCGTTTCTGAGAAAGCCAGATATTTTCATTGGCATACAGCACTTCTATATTGATTTTCCCTTCAGGCGTTTGATATACAGTAATCTGATTATCCGGTAGTTTTTTCTTCATCTCAATATTTCCTCCGGTTTTCTTCTGTCTGACAACAAATTACACCAAATGGGATTAGGATTGAAGTGCATTTTTTGCATATTGCTTTTTTCATCCAGTTCTCTGTCGACAAAAATATTTTTCAGATGTTTGGTAATAACGTTTCTTTCTTTGCAAAATAGCCCGTCGATTGCCTTTTTCGTGAGCCAGACGGTTTCATCTTTCAGAAATACTTCGATACTTACTTTTCCGTCGTTTCCGGTATAGAGAATAAAATTTGATTGATTATCAGGGAGGTTATTTTTGTTCATATTGTTTACCTGTATTTGTTAATTGCCACAACATGGAGTTTTAATTCTATGGCAAATGCTTCAATTTCGGATTCGGTTATTTTACGCATCATACTTCCAATGTCTGAACTGTGATTTATTTGATTTTAGGATTACCCTGATTTTTTTGTTTGAATTTTTTATTTGATAGCCGTTTGAATTCCAGGCTTTTAGCGCCAAAATTTATTAACAAACCGATTTCAAGATCGTATGCTTCGAGATAATTTATTGCCTGCGCCAGATGCACATCTAATAGCTGGATTAAAGCTTTGAGTTCCACTGCAATGACATCTTCAACTAAAAAATCCACGCGCCGCGTTCCGATTTGTTGATTTTTGTAATAAACTGGCATTTCCAGTTCCCGATGAAAGGATAAGCCGCTATCAGTCATTTCAATTGCCAGCGCCCGTTGATAAATGACTTCCTGAAAACCGTTGCCCAATGCGGAATGCACTCTCATGGCGCAGCCGATAATATTAGCTGTTAATTCGGAATATTTATATTCTTCATTTATCATAGTTTAGCCTCCCATTGTCTGAACTGTGATTATTATGATTAGCGGATTAACCTGATTTTTAAAATCACAGCCCATCATTAAATCAAACAAATCATAGTTCAGACATTTATTTTCATTGCAAATTTTACATTTTCTTCACAATATCGCAACTGTTATTAATCTTTTTGCCTTAAATCCAATTCAATAAATTGTTCTGTGAGATCCCAATGCTTTACAGCTCATTATCATCTCTATAAATTATTTATTTACCAATTAGCTTTAAATAGCAGCGCTCTATTTTAGAAAACAGGGGAAAGTTGATCGCCAATGAAAACATTCCGACTATAACATAAATTAAAAATCCTTTGAAGTACAACGCTAAGATATATTCTAAAAATCCCAGCAAAACAATTAATTCGGCAGTTACCCAGACAAAAATATAATAGCGGCGCATGAGGATTAACGCTTTCGCCAATATTTCCGCCTCTTTCCCAAATTCGTTAACTAATTCTGCGGCGTCGCCCTGCTCAAGATTTAGATCCTTTTTTTCAGCTTGTTCAATTATTTTTATTGGCGTTAAATAATTCCGTTTTAAATAGAAAATAAAAAACAGCAAAAATATAGTAATTAAAAGCATTAGGTTATCAAACTGTCTTAAGTTGTAAATTACCGGTTCAGTCACAATATTAAGATTTTTAAAAACGATCGCAATTACCGCTAAAACAATTATACCGAATAAAATGGAACCCCATATTAAAAGATTTACACGGTGAATTTTTCTAAGCTTTACAATATAATTCTCGTTCATAATGTTTTACATACCCTCCTTTATATAGTCCCTAATGGCCGGGAAAAGTTAAACCGGAATTGATACTTGATGCTGGTTGGAGCGGAGCGTAAATCTGTTGCTCCATAGGGAAAGGCGTCCCGCACTGTACTAACCGTTAAGGACAGTGATTCGGGAGTGCTTAAAATTTTAATTTGCAACAGCCTGATATTCGGGTCGGGGCTACTTCCTACTTCCCAATTCCTAATTCCTACTTTTCTATCAAAGCTATAATACAAATTTTATTCAATATAAATCCCATCATACAACTGCGGGATATAATTCCTTTTTTGCTTTACTTCTTTTTCATTCAAAGCAAATAACGGACTGATTTCAAGATTTAATTTTGGGATATTGTTTTCGTCTACAGGCACATCAATATCTGCGGATTTCAGCCAGCCGGAGTATGTTCGCAATAAATCATTTCTAACTGTTAGGGGACTATTAAAGCCCTCTTTATTCTTTAAAGCGCTAAATTCCTTACTTCGATCGACCTCAATAGAAACCGTTTTTTGTGCGTCTAACAAAGCGTCGAAAACAAATGTTTCAAATTTTATACCGTTCTTTTCATTAGGCTTATGCAGCTTTCCTTCATCTGTAATATAAGCTATGCTCTTTTCAGCTTTATGATAAGGCAGTTGAAAACCGTTTGCATTTTCTCTCTCAATAAAATCAACGCTTATTAAATGCGTGGCAATATTTCCGGCCCAGTATTTAAGCGCGCCGTCTTTATTTACGGCAAACATATCTTCATCGCTGAGATCGCTGTATTCAACCAGACCCGTTTTAGCGTTTATTTTACAAATTATTCCCATTTTTTCTTCGGGAGAGATTTTCCTT
>JAUXGF010000107.1 GCA_030622395.1 Calditrichaceae bacterium | reverse complement strand
GTATCCATCTGGTAATATAACAGAAACGGATATAAAGTCGAATTTATTTTGTCCAAGGTGTACTGAACAGTTAAAGATATAATTATTATCTAAACGAAAATTAACCAAAACTGTCATTTCGATTCCGATTTATCGGGAGAGAAATCTTACAACCCTTAGGATTGTTGAAGTTACAGATTTCTCCCTTCGGTCGAAATGACAAAAAAGCGCTTTTTCGTTCAGGCGCTGATTAGTTTCCGAACGAAAAAGAGATTTTTCATTCAAGCAATATTTAAAACTATGTGTTGAATTATTCAACAGCCGTGTTTAATAATTCTACAGGTTATTTGTAAGATATACGTTTTATATTTAAGCTTCAAACTGTTTATATTGGTTTAAATAGTTTTTTACCATCCTTTTATATGGTTAATTTCTTGTTTTTCCTATTAAGGCAAACAGGGGGTTATCCTTACGCAGTCTTGACTTCCAGACATTACAGCCCTATTTATTTTACAGATCATTCAAATAATTTATGCAAGATATATCTTTTTTGGCACGTCAATTGCTTTAATTAAAAGCAAAGATAATAAAATTAAAAAATCATAAATAAAATTTTGGAGGTTTAAAATGGACGTAAAATTAAGAGAAGGTACAAAAGGGATGAAGGTTATCCCTTCGGGCGAAAGAAAATGTATATGGATGGAAGCGGGAGTTGTATCATACAAATTATGTAATAACAATTATCAATGCAGTACATGTGAATATGATATGGCAATGTCCAATAAGGCAATACAAACCAAAGAAAAAGCGGCAGAGAGTACATCCATACCCAGAAAGAAAGAAATTGTTGAATGGATGGAAGAATTTCGCAATCTTCCCTCAGACCAGAGAAAATGCCGTTATATGTTAATGGGAGATGTTTCTTATAAGATTTGTCCAAACAGTTTCCGTTGCGGTGAGTGTTCATTCGATCAAATGATGCAGGATCGTATTCAACCCACTTTTGCAGACGTAAAGGAATTCCCCAAAGTAGCCGGACTTGATATGCCCGATAATTTATTCTATTTCCGCAATCATTTATGGCTGCATTTAGAAAGAAACGGATTGTTCAGAATTGGTATTGATGATTTTGCAAGAAGAATAATCGGTAAAATAAACAACATAGATTTACCGGCAATCGGAAGTAAATTAGAACTTGAAGAAGGTTCCTGGGTAATTCATCACGATTATGGCGATATAAAGTTCCTTTCACCGGTAGAGGGCGTTGTAGAATCAATTAATCATAATCTTTTGGAAAATGCTCAGTTGGCGGCGGATAAGTCTTACACAGATGGATGGTTAATGACAATTGAACCTAAGAGCATTAGAAAAAGCACAAAAAATTACTTAACGGATACTGAAGCAAAAATTTGGATGACGGACGAAGCCAACTTACTCAGCCGGTCGATTCATGAAGACGTTGGATTAACTTTACAAGACGGCGCTCAAATGACAACCGATATTAGCAGCAACATATCTAAGGAAAAATGGAATGAGCTCGTTAAAAAGCATTTATATGTCCGTTAAAACACCTTTTGATCACAACTAATATTTCATATCAGTAAAGGGCTGTCAAAAAAATTGGCAGCCCTTTTTTATTTTGTGGGCGGGCGCTGAACAAAAGGAAGCCTGCCCCTTTATGACGCTGCTTTTTTGTTTCACCACGTATCATCCCGACAAGCAGGCTGTTGCTCTAATGTTTTCCCTGTCATTTCGAGGATCTTTTAACGAGAAATCTTTTGTATTTATTGATGTTATATCCCGATTTTCGGGACACTTCGTTCGCGCCGTAGGCGTCCCACAGTGGGAAAATAACATTTTGGGTGTTATGCAACAGCCTGCAAGTCGGGACGCTTAACTCTGATACAAGAGCGGGATGCTCTTTGTAACGCTTTCCACCCGAAACAGTATTACCCTGTTTCATAACCGGTTCGTTGTATCATTAAGCGTTAATTTGTATATTTAATCTTCTGTTCATTAGTCTGATTTTATAGATTTGATTTAATAACTTTTAAAATAACAAATTATTTTCCCCGGAGATAAACTTATGACCGCCTTTGTTTTTGCTATGTTCGTTCTGCCTGTTGCCATCATAGCCTTAGCTTTATATTTGGCTCACAAAAACCGAAAGGATAAATAATGCCGGAAGGAACCATAACAGAAATCCAGGTTAATCCCTACAGCATAATAACTTTTATCGGCTACTTAATGCTTGTAATCGGGATTGGAATATACGCGGCAAAATTTTCATCATCCGGCGTAAAAGCTTACTTTGTGGGCGGCAGGCAGATGAACCGTTTTGTGGTGGCTCTTTCTGCTGTTGTATCCGGCAGAAGTTCATGGCTGCTATTGGGCGTTACCGGTATGGCTTATAAAATGGGCCCTTGCGCTGTTTGGGCTGTAGTCGGTTATATTATTGTAGAACTTTTCCTCTTTTTATTTTACGCCAAAAGACTGCGCCGTTTTAGCGAGGTTTATGACTGCATTACCCTGCCCGATTTTTTCGCCTCACGTTTCGATGATAAAAACGGACGGCTGCGCAGCGCGCTTGCAGTTATTATTCTTATTTTTATGATCAGTTATGTAGGCGCCCAATTTGTCGGCGGAGGCAAAGCGTTTGCAGCCAGTTTTAATATTGATCAAACCACCGGCATAATTATTACGGCGGCGATTGTTTTGCTTTATACAATGTTAGGCGGATTTTTAGCGGTCAGCTTAACAGATATGTTCCAGGCTTTTTTTATGATCTTTGCCTTACTGATTTTGCCTATTATTGCCATTTTAGATAAAGGTGGTCTATCTATTGTCCTCCAGCAGTTAAAAGCGCTCGATCCGGCGTTCGTTGATCCCTTTGCAATTTCCATTGGCGCAGCGATTGGCTTTTTGGGCATCGGTTTGGGCTCTCCCGGGAATCCGCATATCATTGCCCGTTACATGTCCATTGACGATCCGGAGCAACTGCGTTATTCTGCGGTTGTCGGTACAATATGGAATGTGGCTATGGCTTGGGGCGCGCTATTTATCGGACTGGCGGGCAGGGTTTATTTTCCTGATGTAAATATGCTTCCCGGAGGGGATACTGAAAATCTCTATCCGGTTTTAGCGCAGCAGCATTTACATCCCATATTATTTGGAATGGTGGTAGCCTCTATATTTGCCGCCATAATGTCTACAGCCGATTCACAGCTATTGGTCGCCGCTTCGAGCGTGGTTCGTGACATTTATGAAAAAGTAATCAAAAAAGGCGAAACGCTTGATCAAAAAAAACTTGTTCTCTACAGCCGCATAACAGTATTTATCTTAGTCGCCGTTTCGCTGATATTAGGTATGCTTGCCCAGCAATTGGTTTTTTGGCTGGTTCTGTTTGCCTGGGCCGGGCTGGGCGCTTCGCTTGGTCCTACCTCTATTCTGGCTTTATACTGGAAAGGCACAACCAAAGCGGGTATTTTTGCCGGATTGTTTACAGGAACGATTGTTACTATTTTATGGTACAATATCCCGACACTGAAATCCAATTTATATGAATTAGTTCCGGCATTTCTTTTGAGCTTGCTGGCAACTGTGCTGGTCAGTAAGTTTACCCAAAAACCGGAAGCGGTAGATGAACTCTTTAAAGCTATGGAGAATATTTCATCAATGGCTGAACATCGAAGAAACACTGAAGGGCAAAATAAGTAGGAAGTTGAAAGCAGGAAGTAAAAAATACTATATTCATTCTAAAATTGTATTAATTTCCTACTTTTTACTTTAATTATCATTCTATCCGAGCAGGAACTTGCACTAATAAGTCGGAGACTTTATTAAAAAGATTTAAAAACTATGGATAGTACAAAAATAAAACAAAAATTATCTGAAACAAAAATAGTTAAAAAGGCAAATTATTATTACGACAAACATAAACGGTTCGTGCCGGTTATTTCCTTTTTCGCCGGATTTACCTGGGACAGCGTTACTCTCACCCGCATCGATTTGTTGACCGACAATCTTATTCTTTTAAGTTACATCTTACTGCTGGGTCTTTGCATCGTACTTATAAATCTCATTAATGATAAAATTATTCAAAAACCATTCATATTAAAATATGAAGAATGGTATCCTTTGGCAATGCAGTTTTTCCTGGGAGGTCTTTTTAGCAGTTATGTAGTCTTTTATTTCCAAAGCGCTTCCTTAACAAAGAACTGGTTGTTTTTAAGCCTGCTGATTTTTGTTTTATTAGCTAACGAATTTATTAAAGACCGGCTTTCCAATCTTTATTTACAATTCATCCTTTACTTTTTAGCCAGCTTTTCATTTTTCATTTTTTTCATTCCGGTATTGATAAGAATTATGAACACTTTTATTTTTTTATTAAGCGGGTTTGTCAGTTTAGGTTTTATTTTGTTGATTTTATATTTTATTTACAGCAAGTCCAAAGAAATTTCAGCCAGGCAATTTAAGAAGCTCTCAGCGGTTATTATTTCAATACTACTTATACTCAATCTTTTTTATTTTTTAAACTGGATACCGCCGGTTCCGTTGTCATTAAAGGACGGGGCTGTTTATCATCACGTCAGCCGTCACGGTGATTTGTATAAATTGAAATTTGAAAAGGGTTCATGGTATCACTTCTGGAAGAAATCCGACGGCAATTTTCATTATTGGCAGGGGGATACTGTTTTTTGCTATGCCGCTATTTTTGCGCCAACTAAATTGAATAAACGTATTTATCATCACTGGCAATATTACGATTTTAATAAAAATGACTGGATTACCACCGACCGCTTAAGTTATAAAATTATCGGCGGGCGGGATGGCGGTTACCGCGGTTACACAAATAAAAGAAATATTCAACCGGGTCAATGGCGAATTGACGTCAAAACCTCTGAAGATCAGCTTTTAGGCAGAATTAATTTTGAAATAACTCTTACGGATAAAAAACCGGCGGGATTCAAAACGATTTATAAATAGCGCTTAAACGAAAATCAGACTTTCCATTCAAATATTAGTAATCCTTCAGTCATTTGGAATTTTTGCAAAATAAATCTATAAGTTATTGTAGAATCTCTGAAGGTGTGAAATATTAAGACCCACCCCTAACCCTCCCAAGAGGGGAATAAGCAATGCCCCTCTTGGGAGGGGTTAGGGGTGTGTTTTCATACGTTGTTCAAATTTTTACCCAACTAAATGAGCATTACGATTGAGCATGATTTTAAATTGACAAATCAATATATTTTGTTGTGCATTTGCATTCGGATTGCAAATTTACATCAAAATACAGGAAATGAAAATGAAATACATCAACCGGGAATTGAAAATATACTACAAACTGCGATAAGTCAATTCCCGATATTGATGGTTACAGGGCTAAAGCAATTAAGTAAAACTATCTTCCGCAACGCCTTCCTTCCCTCGTATCAGAGTTAAGCGAAGCGGCCTGCCTGCATAATGGCACGGTCTCTGATACGTGACGATGTTGCCTGAAATGCTTCACCCTTACATCTTATTTCAATATCATCGCCTAAAACGCTTCGCACTTATGCCTGCCGGAATAATTCCCCCCCCCCCCTGTGTATCAGAGACCGTCCCGATTAACAGTGACTCTTCATCAATTCACCAATTCATTAATTCAATAATTCAATTCTTCTCCCGGGATTCCCTTGGAACATTACTCCATCACCCCACCACTCCATTACTCCAATCCCCAAAATTAACCGCTATTTAACCCTGTTAATAAATTAAAAAATCGTTTGCCGTGTTTATTTAAAAGTAGTATATTTAAAAATAAACTTTTTAAAATCGTAGGCTAAAAATATTCAAGTCTATTATTAAAACAATTGTATTATTTAAAAATTAATTAATAAAACTTACCATTAAACATCGGAGCTTGTATTATGCGTCTTTCTATGTCTCTTTTATCCTCCCTTGGTAAGAAAATCTTTATGGGTATAACGGGGCTGGCGCTCAGCGGATTTATCGTTGTACACCTGATAGGTAATCTTGCCCTGCTCAATCCAGACAAGGATCCGTTCAATAAGTATGCGCATTTCCTTACTCAAAGTTTGGGCAACGTAATTTATGTGGCTGAGATTTCATTAGTCGCCATATTTCTCATTCATTTTAGCTACGCTATTATAATCACTATCGGCAACTGGATGGCGCGTCCGACCGGCTACAAGAAAGTCACCAACGCTAAACACACCAGTAGAAAAACTATTGCGTCTACTACTCAGATTTACACAGGGATCATTATTATTACTTTCCTTATATTACACTTACTGCACTTCAAATATGGTGAAAGTATTATGTACACCACAATGGACGGGCAGGAAATTCGTGATTTATATGTTGTTGTTTACAATTTTTTCAGCAATATCTGGAATGTAATTTTTTATATAGCTGTGATGATTTTACTTGGTTTTCATCTTAGCCATGGATTTTGGAGCGCTTTCCAGTCGCTAGGTTTAAACGGACTTAGATTCACTCCGTTTGTATACGGTTTAGGCTATGTCTTTGCCGTTGTTATGGCTGTTGGCTTTATATTTTTCCCAATTTGGGTATTTTTTACTACAGGAGGAACGTTATGAAACTTGACTCTAAAATTCCAGGCGGTCCCTTAGCCGAAAAATGGGATAAGCATAAATTTGATATGAAAGTAGTTAGCCCTAAAAATAAAAGAAAATATACTATAATTGTTGTCGGCACCGGATTGGCGGGAGCTTCGGCTGCGGCGTCTTTGGGGGAACTCGGTTATAATGTAAAGAATTTCTGCATACAAGACTCACCGCGCCGCGCTCATAGTATTGGAGCGCAGGGCGGAATTAACGCCGCTAAAAATTATCAAAATGACGGTGACAGCATTTGGCGTTTGTTTTATGATACAATTAAGGGCGGCGATTACCGCTCCAGAGAAGCCAATGTTTACCGATTAGCTCAGGTTAGTAATAATATTATAGATCAATGTACTGCCCAGGGCGTTCCTTTTGCACGCGAATATGGCGGTCTTTTTGCCAACCGTTCATTTGGCGGCGCTTTGGTATCGCGTACATTCTACGCCCGTGGTCAAACAGGACAGCAGTTACTGCTTGGCGCTTACAGCGCATTAATGGCGCAGGTGGAAGCAGGCACGGTTCAAATTTATCCCAGGCAAGAAATGGTCGATTTAGTGCTAATTGACGGTAAGGCTCGCGGTATTATTACACGCAACTTAATTACCGGCGAATATGAATCACATTTGGGAGACGCTGTTGTTCTTGGCACAGGAGGTTACGCGACAGCCTATTATCTTTCTACGATGGCTATAAATTCCAACGCTACCGCTGCCTGGCGGGCGCATAAGAAAGGAGCTCTTTTTGGTAATCCGTGTTATGTACAAATTCATCCGACCTGCATTCCGCGTTCAGGCCATTACCAGTCTAAGCTAACCCTGATGAGCGAAAGCCTGCGTAATGACGGACGGGTTTGGGTGCCCAAGAAGAAAGGCGATAAACGTCCCCCAAATGAAATCCCCGAAGATGAACGCGATTACTATCTGGAACGTAAATATCCGACATACGGCAATATGGTGCCAAGAGACGTGGCTTCGCGTAACGCTAAAATGGTCTGTGACGAGGGACGCGGCGTGGGCGATACCGGCTTAGCCGTTTATCTCGATTTTGCAGACGCTATTAAAGAGTTAGGCATAGAAACTATTGAAGAACGGTACGGAAATCTTTTTGAGATGTATGAGCAGATCACCGCTGAAAACGGCTACAAAGCGCCTATGCGCATCTTCCCTACGGCTCATTATACAATGGGCGGATTATGGGTTGATTATAATTTGATGAGCAATATCCCGGGTTTGCATGTGATCGGCGAGGCAAATTATTCAGATCACGGAGCTAACCGCCTCGGCGCCAGCGCTTTAATGCAGGGGCTTTCCGACGGATATTTTGTTCTTCCTTATACTATAGGCGATTATTTAGCCGGCGCTGACTTGCAAAAAGTTACTACAGATCATGAAGCTTTTAAAGAAGCTGCCAATGCCTCTAAAACTCTATTTGATAAATTACTTTCCGTTAAGGGGAATAAAACGGTTAAGGAATTCCATCGTGAATTAGGCGATATTCTATGGAATAATGTAGGTATGTCCAGAAGTGAAGAGGGTTTAAAGAAGGCTCTTGAAGAAATCCCC
>JAUXGF010000332.1 GCA_030622395.1 Calditrichaceae bacterium | reverse complement strand
AATCAATGTTTTGCCACTTGTTACCGGAATGTTTTTAAAAAAGAAAAGCGCCTTGACTATTTCATGTATCGGTTTTTTATTTTCAAAAAATTCAGCTTCTTCTTCAATTTCCAGGTTAAGGTAGATGTATTGATCAAAATTTTGGGAAAATATATTAACGGCTGTTGTTTTACCAACCTGACGAGCGCCTCGCACGATAAGCGGTTTTCTATTTTTTGAAGCGGCCCATTTTTTTAATTCACCAATGATAGAACGATCTAACATGTTTTATCTCCCCAAAAAACAAAGTATGAGTAATTTAATGTCTACGCTATCCAAAAGTCAAGGCAATAATAGTTTAATATTGTCTGAAAGTCAATGCAAATAAGCTTCAACTTTAACCAAAAGTCAACCTAAAAACAAATGCTTGAAAAACTTTGCTTATAAAATCGAGATTGGATGGTGGGTATTTGTTTTAGCTGGCGGCATTGCGCTGATAATTGCTCTGCTTACGGTAAGCTGTCAAGCCATTATGGCGGCGACGGCGAATCCGGTCGAATCCCTTCGATATGAGTAGTGGAAAGGGGTGAAATCCCTGCCTTCGGGGTTAATCATTACGGTGCGAATAGCATAGAGCATAGCGTAACTAAATAATGCCTGAACGAAAACTATCCCAAAATGTATTTGTTTATCCAAATTATTGCTTTTATATTAATTGTAAATATAAAACAATATGATTAATTATATCAAAAAAAGTCAAGTAAGAAAACAAAAAAGATTAATCAGTTGGTTATGCATTGAATAACTGGTGAAGAATTGAATTGGTGAATTAATGAACGTAAATATGAAAATAAAAATAAAATATTTAGACGGCGTGCGGTTCAAACGCTCTATCATTGCCTCAGCCAGGCGGGTTTGCCTGGCTGAAAATCATTTAAATGAAATCAATGTTTTCCCTGTTCCTGATGGGGATACCGGCACAAACATGGCTGTAACTAT
Source organism: Calditrichaceae bacterium (assembly GCA_030622395.1). Classification (GTDB taxonomy): domain Bacteria; phylum Calditrichota; class Calditrichia; order Calditrichales; family Calditrichaceae; genus JAUXGF01. The sequence continues at coordinate 3,274 of JAUXGF010000332.1, read as the reverse complement.
GAACAGCATTGCTCTGGCTGCTGAAGAATGTCAACAAACATCATTTGAAGGGATCATCAACGCTATTGCCGATTCGGCGTTAAGCGGGGCGCGGGGAAATTCCGGGGCAATATTAGCCCAGTTTTTTCAAGGACTGGCGGAAGCCACGGCGGGGAAAGTGCGCCTTACGACTCAGGCTTTTTCAAGCGCCGCAAAAACCGCGGCAGAACGGGCAAAAAACGCAATATCTAATCCCAGCGAAGGAACTATCATTACAGTAATGAGAGATTGGGCTAACAATCTTGTAGAACACGCCCCCAATACTTATGATTTCGTCGACCTTTTTAATAAATCATTAATAAAAGCAAAAGAATCTTTAGCTGATACTCCTAATAAATTGAAGGTATTAAAAAAAGCCGGGGTAGTTGACGCCGGCGCGGAAGGTTTTGTTAATTTACTGGAAGGCATAGTTGATTTTATAGAAGCCGGTAAAGTAGCGGCTTTAAAAGTTAAGAGCCATGTAGCGGGAAAAATTAGAAGCTTACATCTGGATAAAGTCGACAGCGTTATTCCCTTTCAATATTGCACCGAATGTTTGATCGAAGGCAACGGCATTGATAAGGAATCCCTGCGTCAAAAACTATCTGCGCATGGTGATTCAATAATTATTATCGGATCAAAAATTAAAGCGCGTGTTCATATTCATACAAATAATCCTCAGGAAGTGTTTAATCTTAGCTCGCAATACGGCGTAGTAGTAAAAACCAAAGTTGACGACATGCACAGACAGCATCATAAAGCCATGGCTAATACCAGCCTAAAAGGTATTGCTTTGGTAACAGATTCCACCTGCGATCTACCGCCTGAAATAATTGATAAGTACAATATTCATGTGGCGCCGATTATGGTGCAAGTAAGCGATAAAAGTTTTTTGGATAAAGTCGAGATTAAGCCGAAAGATTTTTATCTTATCTTACAAAAATCAAACCAAAAGCTGTCCACGTCTCAGCCGCCGCCGGCTGCTTTTAAAAAGGTATATGATAAAACCGCCGGGGAATACGAGTCGATTATTTCAATACATATTTCGGAAAAATTAAGCGGCACAATTCAAGCCGCGCATACAGCCTGCAAAGGAATCTGGTATCAAAAGAAGATTAATGTCATTGATGGGAAAACGACTTCTGCGGCGTTGGGCCTTCTTGTTGCCGAAGCCGGCCGGCTAATCGAGAAGGGTTTAGAAATCGGGACAATCGTTGAACGTTTAAGAACGGCGGCAAATCATGTAAAAATCTTTGTCAGCATCCCCTCGTTAAAATATTTAGTGCGCAGCGGACGGTTAACCAGAACTAAGGGAATAATCGGCACGCTTCTTAATTTAAAACCTGTGATAACCATTAACCCGGAAGGCAGGATTGAAGAGGCGGCTAAAGTAATCGGGCATAAAAAGGTTGTTCGGAAAACCCTAGAGCTGGCGCTTGAATTTGCTAAAACCGTTAAGAATCCGCGCTTCGGCGTTGCCCATGTTTTGGCGTCCGGGCGCGCTCAATGGTACCGCGATCAGATCCGTAGTTGCTTCAGCGGGGCGGAGATAATGATTATGGAAGCTTCTCCCGCTTTAGGCGTGCATGTCGGAATCGGCGGCGCCGCTATTGCCGTGCTTGGGGATTCGTAAAAATGTTAATATAATTAAAAATTTGATTGAACTCTTATAAAAATTAAATGGAAAAAAATAAGTACAGGGAAGACAAAAAATATACAGAGACTGGGATATATATAAACAATGAATTATTTACTGGATACACACATATCAATCAAGTGTTAGTGAAACTCAAAAACTGATGATATTAAAATTCTATAATTGTTCAAATTTATAGCGGTCAAAAAAAATGACAAACTTTGTTGAACCAAATTTACAGAAGTATGAATCATTTAAAGAGTTATCTGAAACAGATTCTACATCAGAATCGATTTCAGAATTATTAGGCACAAAATTTACTTTTACTGATTTATTCAATTTAGATAATGCATTCATTCTTGCCGAACCAGGCTACGGAAAAACAAGACTATTAAAAGAAATTGTCATTAAAGCTACTAACAACGGTAAAGAAGCAATTTACTTAGATTTAAAGAATGTAAACAAAAATCTAATTACATTTATTGAAGAGCAATCTTGTTCAGCAAGAAAATCTTCTACAATTCACACCGACTCAGAACTACTTAACACAAATAGTGTGAAATCTGAAAAATATAAATTACAAAACTCAAACAATAGTATTATTTGTTTAGATGCACTTGATGAGATAACCCTTGGTAAAGAATTCTCAGATAAAATTGATCAGATAAAACTTCTGTATAAAACTTACCCGGAATGCAAGATAATTATAACATGCCGATATCATCATTTTTTTAAATACCAAAATATATTCTTTGATTTTAAGTTCAACTATATTCATATATCACCTTTCTCAGTGCAGAAAGCGACCATCTTTTTAGAAAAATGTGGCTTTTCAAAAGAGAGTATAGAAAGTCTAATAAATCTATTAAGTTTTAAAAATCGAAAGTTAATAATACAAGTACCTCGCTACCTTGATATGATAGGTAAACTCGCCCGAATTAAAGGAATTGATTATGTAAGAAAACTAAATAGAGCTGAACTATTTGAGCATTTTATTTATAGAAAACTCGAAGTAGAAGAGCAAAAGACTGGAATAAAGAAGAAAGAATTGATAAAGAGAGTATTGGAAAAACTTGCTTTAATAATGGAAATATATCAGACAAATAAAGTATCTAAAGATGAACTTATTTCATTCTTCGATGATGTAAACTCGAATTTGAATATTAGTTTTCTTCAACAGGTTCAATTAGAGATTTTTTACGATAAAAGCTTAATTAAAGATAATATCACTCACATTGAATTCGAAAATACTGAATTTCAGGAATACCTTGCTGCCAAAGAAATAAATCGAATAGGTCGAACAGATCAAGTAATATTTGATTTAGCAATTGATCATGAAATAAATGCGATCATTCCATCATGGTTCAATACTCTTGGTTTTGTTGTGGATTTAAATATATCATTATTAAAAGGTTTATTGGACTTTGGAAAACGCAATAGTAGTTTTTTAAAAGATGAGGAATATCATAAACTCCTAACTAAAGTAAATGTTGAATCTCTTCCATTTGAACAAAGAAAACAAATATTTGAAGATGTATTTCTCTATTATCAGAATGTACTTCATTGGATTCGTTTTGAAATTGCTGAAAATCTTATGTATTATTTTGATTCATCACATTT
>JAUXGF010000103.1 GCA_030622395.1 Calditrichaceae bacterium | reverse complement strand
TAATTTGTTTTCGTTAATAAAATTTTTAGAACTATCTGCTATGATTTCCGCTAAATATTCTTCGGATATATTTGGCGCTCGTGAAACTAAAAAATGAACATGTTCAGGATTTGCATATATGCCCCTCTTGGGAGGGGTTAGGGGTGGGTTTGCGATATTCCCAATATACACCCAAATAATTTCTCACCCCGTCACTGACGGTATTACAGGTCGTAAAATATGCTTGTAGATAAAGGACGGTATAACCCGCCAATCCGTTAGGCTGCTGTGTGTTTCAAAGCGCTACCGTTTATCCCCACGCTTTTTTTGTCCTTTCTGCTTCTGCTGCCGGCTATCCATTGACGAACCGTTATCATCCTTCATCTGTTTTTGATTTTTAGCCTTTTTTTGTTCACTAGCTTGCAGGTTATCATTAATTCCATCACCATCCAGATCAACAAATCGAAGTTTCTTGCTTTTTTCTTTCTTCAGTTTCAGCCAGTCCGGGTCCAGGCCGTTTGGGATACCGTCGCCATCGTGATCCGGGGCATTATCGTTGTAGCCGTCGCCGTCTTTATCCACAAAACGCTGGATTTGCTGTGCTTTTTTATTTTTGGTTTTGGTAGTATCCTGTGCATGCACGCCGCTTGTAAATAAAGCGAAAAATAATAAGGTTGAAAAAAATATTATAAACTGTGATTTCATTTTACACCTTCATTCTTTTATGATAAACGTTTTGTGTTTACAATTTCCAGTTTTTGCATCCTTGATCTTAAATGCCGCTCGGAAATTCCTAATAATTCTGCCGCCCGGCTCTGATTGCCTTGTTTCAGCTCAAGGGTTTTTTCAATCATGACCTTTTCAAAAGCGGCTACCTTATCAGGATATGAATCATTGAAATTTAATGGATCTAAAATCTCATTTTCGGTCGAAGCAGCCAGGCCGGACGGTAAATCACTTGTTGTAATGATCTTTTCGCGAGCCATGACTACTGCCCGTTCGATAATATTTTCCAGTTCGCGTACATTACCAGGAAAGTGATAACGCATCAGATAATCCATAGCTTCTTTACTTAAACCTTCAATATTTTTATTATTTTCACCTGCGTATTTATCTAAAAAATGACGGACAAGAACAGGAATATCCATCTTTCGTTCCCGCAGGGATGGAAGGGAAATGGTGACGACATTTATGCGGTAAAACAAATCTTCACGAAAGGTAACCTGCTGAATCATTTTTTCCAGATTGCGGTTTGTCGCTGTAATAACCCGTACATCAGTTTTAATTGTCTTAGATCCGCCGACCCGTTCAAATTCGCCGAATTGCAGGACGCGCAGCAGCTTCACCTGCGTTTGAGGTGAGATATCGCCAACTTCATCAATAAACAGGGTGCCTCCATCGGCTTGTTCAAAACGACCGATACGCTGAGATGTCGCCCCGGTAAATGAGCCTTTTTCATGTCCGAATAATTCACTTTCCAAAAGATTTTCCGATAGCGCCGCGCAATTTACTGTAATCAGCGGTTTATCATTGCGGTCGCTGCTGTAATGAATGGCTTTCGCGATAAGTTCTTTGCCGGAGCCGCTTTCACCGCGGATTAAAACTGCGGCTTTACTTTTAGCCACCCTGCCGGTGGTGTTTAACACTTCTTCCATCTCACCGCTTTGCGAAATAATGGAATCGAATTTATACTTCTCTTTGAGTTGTTCTTTAAGCAGTTTATTTTCGGATACTAAATAGTTATGTTCTTTTGCTTTTTCGACCAGCGCTTCCAGTTCATCAAGATTTACCGGTTTAGACAGATAATCGAAGGCGCCTTCTTTCATTACTTTTACCGCGTCTTCCGTGTCGCTGAATGCCGTCATCACAACAACCGGTATTTCCGGATTAAAGTCCTTCAACGCTTTAACTACTTCAAGCCCGTTCATATCGGGCATGCGGAAATCCGTGAAAACAAGATCGATGTTGCCATCACGGACAACTGCCATTCCTTCTAAACCGGAATTGGCAGAAAGCGCCGTATAGTTGCGGCGTTTCAGGAAAGATTTTATTGAAATAATCTGCGCCGGCTCGTCGTCTATCAAAAGTATTCTAAATTCGGACATGGTAATTCCTTATTAATCTGCAACCGGGAATTGGGAACTGTTTTGTATACTCGAACAGAAATGAATAGTTGTTTATTCATTTCGTATTGAGAGTTATACCGCAATTCATTTTAGTAAATCATTTATAGAGCGGTATAACACAAATCCCTGATTTATAATTTAAAATTTAAAACATCCATTGAATGCCGCCGCCAATAACAGCATTCTTATAATTATACCAGTAACTATTCGATTCATTGCGAATATAGCTGTAATTAAAGTTAAAATGAAGCGATTTAAGCCAGTTTTTATTCAAATAAAATTTTTTGGAAAAATTTACAAAATAATTGTTGCGGTCATCAAGGCGTATTCCGCCTAAGCCAACTGAATCTTCAGCAGAAGTAAAGGCTTGCTCGCTGATATAATTTTTAGACACAAAAGCGCCGCTAACTTGCAGCTTCATCGACCAAGGCAGCATCCATGTAAGCTGTGATGAATAACTTTTACTCTCATAACTAAAAGGATCGTCAAATAGTTCTTCGTCCTGATAGTAGCCGTCGGCGTTGACAAAGTTGGTTTCGGCAGTCAAGCTTAACTGCCGACGGTATTGCACATACAGCCCCACTTTTTCATGCAGTGATTGAGTTACGCGCATTAATAAAACGGTCTGGCTTAAACTGGGGATTTCCGAAACGGTTGTATTTGTTATTGTTTGCGTACTGCTCTCTGACATTTCTCCCTGTCCTTTGCCGCCCCAACCGCGGGTATCTGTAAAAAGATCCTGCCCGGCAAATGATTTGTAGCCGATATCCGCTTCCACAATAAGCGTTGTCTTGGTGGGAAATGATTTGTTGGCATTAAGAAAAAGATAGTGGCGGTAATTTGTTAAATCCGGCAAATTGGAATAACTGCGGTAACGGAAATTGTACCCACTCTTAACAAAGAACCAATCGAGATCAAAACTTAAATTCGAATAAGCATAGATTTGATTATAATCGTAATAATTATATTCATCACCGTTCAGACGCAATGTCCATTCAGCGCCAAGATAAAAATTATGTTTTTCATCCTGACCAAATGGATTGATATAATTAAACCCAATACTATGCATCGAAAAATTCCTGAGAGCCGCTTCGTTGTATAAGAAAAAACTGCCGTTGTAATAGTAATTCATATTGGAATTATCAGGCTGATAACTGAGCCGGACGCCAACATCCGTAAGCAAATCGATAACCGGTTCAGGTGAGTGGTAGAGATTGTCATCATACCAGGATGAGATATCAATATTTTTACTGAATTGAGCAAACAATAAACTTGATAATATTAAAACGAGTGCGATTATTTTACTGTAATTCATTTTATTTTCCTGTTTTATCGGGGTTAATAATTTTCATAATATCAATCGGTTTCATATCATACTCATCGGCAATGTTTTTGAGCGTCATTTCAGCGCTGTCCTGTACAATTTTATCTTGTTGAGCGATAATATTATTCTTATTAAGGTTAGCGAGCAATCCTTCTACCGGTGCAATGTGGAGAAAGACGCCGGAAACAATCATTATTATAAATGAAAATGAAATGTATAAGCTGAAGTACGCTGGTTGAATTTCTTTTTTGGCATTACTATTCAAATTCCCTCCAATTTCTTAGGCAATCTTATTTAAATATTACGACAATAATTATGCCAAACAATAAGATCTTTGTTATTTATTGACTTATGGGGTATTCGGTCTTTGAACATAAAAATATATTCGACCTGTTTGTCTGTTGGTCGACCATTTGGACGAAAAAAAACCGGCTATCGTGCCGGTTTAAAATTATGTTTCATTGTAAAACAATGAAGGGGTGGGTTCTCATGCGTTATTCAAATTTTCACCCAAATAACTGATGCATTATCATCACAGGTCAGTTTTTCCTACAATAAAAAAGGCTGATCAGATAATTGATCAGCCTTTGGACGGGTGTGTGGATAAAGTTCTTAGTTATTATTTTCCACCCTTTTTGTTGCCTTTGGGCCCTGTGCCGTCACAGTCTCCGCTGCCTGGTCCTATTCCGGAACCGTTGCCGGCGACTTTAGCGCTTTTACCTTTGCCCTGACCGTTTTGGTTCATACGACCTGTGCCGTCCTGCGGGCGAACATAGTCTTTGTCCTGACCGTTGGGGATTCCGTCGCCGTCATCATCCAGCGCATTGTCATTAATTCCGTCGCCGTCGGCGTCAACAAAACCTTTACTGTCGTTGCCTTTGTGAGCTTTAGCGCCGGTGTAGTCATCATCCATGCCATTAGGGATGCCGTCTCCATCATGATCCGGGGCGTTATCATTGTAACCGTCGCCGTTTTCATCGACGAAGCCCGCGCCGTGTTGATTTTGCGGCTGAGCCTGGACTGCCGTCTTGGTTTGATTCTTATAGCGGTGCTGGTTTTTGCTTTGTGTCTGCAAAGAGTCCTGTGCAAAAAGGCTGCCGGTTAAAAAGAAAAAAGCCAGACTGAGTGTGCTAAGTAAGTTCTTCATTTTACTTCTCCTTTAATTTGGTTAATGGTTACGAACTTACTTTTTATACTTCAAATGGCGTGCCAAATATAATATATATTGGTTAAGTTCCTATTTTATGATAGGTTAGAAAAATTACCAAGGTAGGATATAAAATAGGGAATACGACTGCTGAGTCGAGTAAGGATACGAATCAGGCGAAAAACAGATTAATTTTTTGACGGCGTTTCAAATTGAATTGGTAATTTTATTCTGAATATGCTTCCTTCTCCCTGTTCACTTTCCACCGTAATAATGCCGCTATGCTCATAGATAATTCTCTGCACAATACTCAATCCGATTCCGGTGCCTTTTGCTTTTGTTGTAAAATACAGATTAAAGATATTGGATCGGATGTTTTCAGGCATGCCCGGACCGTCGTCTTTGATTTGAATTTCCAGATCCTGTTCTGTACAGGGTTTGACTATAATAGATATATTGCCGTTTTCGCCAATAGCTTCCACAGCATTTTGAATGATGTTAATGAGCACTTGTTTTATTTGCCTGTTATCCCAAAACACTTCGCCTTGCCAATCAAGCCGGACGTCAAGTTTAATTTGCTGTGTTTCCATTACAGGCTTGTATTGTTTCTCTAATTGATTAAACAAGCCGGCAATCTGGAATTGTGAAGGCTGAACCGGTTCGGGCCGGGCAAAACGCAGGAAATCCTGTACCGTATTATTTATTCTCTTCACTTCACTATAAACAAGAGCAGCCAGTTCGTGATATTCATCTTGTTCTGAAGCAGGTTCAAAATCCTTATCCAGTTGCTGAATGATAGTTCCAATGGTATTTAAGGGATTGCGTATTTCATGAGCAACACCGGAAGCCAGTTCACCCATAGCCGTCAAGCGCTGCTGCCTTTCCAATTGCGCTTCCATCTGTTTTTGTTCGGTCAGGTCTCTTATCACTAATATGGTATTTTCATTTTCATCGCGATCAGAAAAACTACTTTTAGATACGAGTAAATATTTATTCCGGTTTTCAATTTTACAATTAATCTGCTGCAGCAGCGATTCTTCTTTAAGAAGCAATTGACAGTCCGGTTCATTAAACAACTCTTTTAATTTTTTGGCTATAATTTTATTTTTGTTTTTTAAAAAAAGTTTTTCAGCCGCAGCGTTAAAAATTTTAATTCCATTAAGCTTGTCGAGTACGATGATAGCGTCGCTCACATTGTCGATAATACTGCCGGAATATGTCTCGACCACCTCGTATTGTTTTTGTAGGATGTTCAGGCGCTGGCGGGTAAAGATATAGACAAATAAAATAAATCCAATTATGATTAATATCAGAGTGATAATAATCAGCCTGCGATAGATTCGCTCATTGATGTCTTGTATCGGTTCAAGTGAAAGTCCCAAACGGAACAAACCTATTGTTTCGCCGGCGTATACGAATGGATGCACAGCTTCAAAAATTTCACCGGTTTCAAATTGCGCAGTTCTCGTCGCAAAGGAAGAATCCCGAAAAGATTTTATAAGAAATTCTGATCGCTCAATTCCGTCCAGTTCTTTAACATTTCCTGAAGCGGCAAGTATGTTTTCGGTATCCTGTAAAGCAATATATTCAATTTGCTGATTATTATTGACTATTTCTCGTACAAGAGCGCCAAAGTGAATATCCCTTTTAAATTTCAGCATTTCATTTGCATCAATATTTAAAACAATAGCTGAACGGTCGTTCGCTGCCAGAGCAATGGCAAAACGATATCCGTTCTCGATATGCGCTTCTTTGTAACCTATTATTAATGTATCTTTTTCACCTGTAAAAATTGGCTGCAATATTTGCCGGGGATTGTATTTTTCGGGAATATCAAAATGCTCTTGCCGGTAACTTGAAAAGATTTTCCGCCCGTTTTTATTAATAATATTAATTCGATAAATATTATTCTGCTGACTTATATCCATTAATATTTGATTTGTCACCAGATTGCTCTCATACATTTTTTTTATCAAGACGGCATTGTTTAAAAGCCTTTGTTCTAAAATATCATCAAGATAGGCTGTGGCGCGCAGTGTATTTTGTGAGGCAATAATTAAAGATTCCAAAAGTGAATGGGCTTGTTTAGCCATTAATTGGTAGAGTTCTTTTTTACTCTGCTGTAATTCGATCAGAGCGCTGGAAATCATTAAAGCGGCGATTAAGACAAATATCATAATAATAAAACGGAATTGCCCGCTAAATTTCAATTTTTCTTTTTTAATAGTCATTATATATTCATTGGTTTATATCTCAATTATCTTTTAAATTTAAGACAATTTGTTGGGAATATAAACATTTACTTCATTCTAAAATAGAAATAATATAATAAACACCTAAGCCGGATAAACCGGAAATAACAAAACTTTCCACGCCACGGGCGTTCCTATGGAAAAGGGACGCCTGTCCCACGGGGACTCCTGTGGAGTGGCGCAAATAATAAATTCCACTTCTTCAGCATTCAATTATTCTCTGCTCTCTATCTGGGTAGCCTCCCTATTAATCAGGAGGCAGGAGCAGCCGTCAATTAAAAATTTCTTACCGTTCCGAAATCGAAATTAAAGAATTATCCGGCTTAACATTGGTGAACCATAGTTGGATTTAGAGAAATCCTCGCTATGCTTTGATACACAAAGGATTGCAGAATCGATTAAAAAAGTTTTTCACAATTTTTCACAAATTCAACTCATAAAGGATTATAAATAAATAACGGCAGGAAATGAGGTTGACTGAATTGTTAAATGGTTGGGTTCTATCACTAATGCAGACATTTCATTATTCCATCACTCCATTACTTCAATTCTTCACCTATAAAGTCAACGTTAAATAAACGACAATGATAGTAATTAAAAAAATTAATAATCTAAACAGATACTTATGAATTTCCTTTTGAAACAATAATTTGTCAGCAATAATAAAGTAAGATAACCCGGAAATAAAAATAATAATATAACTACTTATTAACGAAATTGTAAATACTAAATTCTTCACATTTAAGAAAAATAATAGAACTGTAAACGCTATAATTACTGTATTGAGTTTACCCCAAAAGTTAGCCATAACCGGGGAATCAATTTTTTTAACGGTAAATCCGCCGATAGTAACAATCATTAAATCACGATATAAAAGAAAAACCACAAGAGGGTATGGGAAATCCCGGTACAATATTAAAGAAATAAGCACAACAGCTATGCCTAGTTTATCCGCCAGAGGGTCTAAAATTGTTCCGAGATAAGTGACCTGGTTGAGCTTTCTGCTAAAATAGCCGTCAAATATATCAGTCAGAATACATATTATAGCGAGGAGAATTATTATTTGATTAGCTGAATAGGTGTTTATTTTAATTAAATATGCAATAGGAATTACGAGAATAATTCTACTAATGCTGAGAAGGTTGGAAATATAGAAAAATTCTTTTAGTTTAATCTGCATTCTTTTTTTCTACTTCTAAAAGTTTATGTTTCAGCAAAGACAATGTTTTTGCCGATCCGCGCGGGATAGGATTCCTATGTAAAGGCGCCCCCCGGGATAGGAAAAGCTAAAGGTACGCCCTAAGCGCTTATTTATAAAATTTATTGTATTTATCAAAAATACTACATTGCTATTAAATGATATTTTATTAATTTTTTTTACATTATTGATAAGAATTAATAGTAATAATTA
>JAUXGF010000323.1 GCA_030622395.1 Calditrichaceae bacterium | reverse complement strand
CAACGATTCGAAAAAAGATGATAATGAGGATGAAGAAGATAAATAATTATAATATTTTAAATAATTGATTAACCAAAACGCTTGTAAAATCTTTACCTGTCCAAATATTAAAACTTGCCTCAGCCTGCCAAATCAACATCGGTAAGCCGTTTATTGTGTTTAGACCGGCGCTGTCAGCCGCCTTTAAAAATTGCGTTTGCACAGGATTGTAAATTAAATCATACACTATTGTATTCTTATAGCTGAACGGAATCGGATCAACAGGCATTTTATCTTTCTGTGCGCCCATGCCCACCGAAGTTGTATTTATTATCAAATCCACTTTCTCTTTTTCATTTTTTAGTTCAGTCAAATCTATAAACAGGCAATTGATTTTTGCAAACGTTTTTATTTGATCGACTAATATTTGCCCGCGTTTGATTGTTCGGTTTGTTATCAACATTTTTTCAATTTTTGTTTTAGCGGATAATCCATAGACTGCCGCCCTGGCTGCCCCACCCGCTCCGATAATTAAGCAGCTCTTTATTTTATCTATGTGAGATTGGATTGGTTTAAGGAAGCCAATGTAGTCGGTATTAAATCCTGTCCACCCGCCGTCTTCTTCAACTTTGATAGTATTTATTGCGCCTATTTTTTCAGATATTGGATCTATCTTATCTAAAAAAGGGATTATCTTTTCTTTATAGGGAATCGTAATATTAAATCCTTGCCAATTGCCCTTTTTCAGCGATAAAACATGCCGCTCAAAATTTTCTTCTTTTATTTCAATTTTGCTGTATTCAGCGTTTATGCCTAAAGATTTAAAAGCCATGTTATGAATTACAGGTGAGAATGAATGGCTAAGCGGATAGCCGATAATACCGTAATTTTGCATCTGATTATTTCTCGATAATGTTGTTTAAAATATCCCAAAAATCCGGAAACGAAACATTTACACAATCAGGGTTATCAATTTTGATTTGATTAGCGGCGATTAAATTGGCAATGGCAAACGCCATAACAATGCGGTGATCATTATATGATTTAATATTACCGCCCTGTAAAGATTGCGGACCTGTAATTTCCAATCCATCCTGATATTCAGTAACATTAACGCCGATTGCTTTTAGATTTTCAGCAAGCGCTTTTAAACGATCCGATTCTTTAAAGCGTAATTCTTCTGCCCCGCGCAGTATAAATTTACCTTCCGATTGCGAGGCTAAAATTGCCAGCGCCGGTATTTCATCAATTATATTAGGTATAGATGAGGCGGGAATTTCAATATTCTTTAAAAAGCTGTGTTTTATAAATAACCCGCCGGAGGGCTCAGGGTTATCAACGGAAATATTTTGTTCAATTTTTGCGCCCATTTTTTTAAGAATGTCTAAAAAGCCGGTGCGGGTAGGATTTAGGGAAATGTTTTTAATTAACAATTCAGAGCCCGGCAATAATAAAGCGGCGGTAATAAAAAAAATCGCTGATGAGAAATCACCAGGTATTTCCATAGAAAGGTCCGGTATTTCAACATCGCCTGAGCTAAAAATAGACTTACTGCCGTCAGCATTTTGAACTATTTTTAATCCTAATAAACGTTCTGTGTGATCGCGTGTCTGAACAGGCTCTATTACTTCTGTTTGACCATCGGCGAACAGTCCAGCCAACAAAACCGCCGATTTAACCTGGGCGCTGGCAACCGGCAATTTATATCTAATATTTTTAAGCTTTTCAACAGGATAAAATTGTAAAGGCAGAAGATTATTATTCGATTCAATCATTGCGCCCATTTGCTTTAAAGGATCTAAAATGCGTTTCATTGGACGCATTCGTAATGACGAGTCGCCTGTAAGCGCAGACTTGAAAGATAAATTAGCTAAAATCCCGCTTAATAGTCTGGTTGTTGTTCCGGAATTTTTTGCGTCAAGCGGACTGTTTGAAGGCTGCCATTCAGAAATTGGTTTGCCCTCAATCTGCAAAACGGACTGCTTTATCCGCCATTGAATTCTAAGTGATTCCAAACATTTTAAGGTAGCGCTGCAATCCTCATTAAAGTTAAAATTTTGAAACTCCGCCTTATGCTTCCCAAATGAAGAAAATAACGCAGCGCGGTGAGAAATGGATTTATCGCCGGGTAAATATATTTCGCCTTTTACTTTTTTCATAATAATTAATCGCCTAAATATTTCAGCCCACTGTTGCACAACAGGGAAGGAAAAAAGATGTAAAATGCAAACCCACCCCTGCTTGCATCCCGCCACTTCGGGATAGCCCCTCCTCCCGACATCGGGATTTCCGATCCGATCCAACAAGAGGGGAATTCCAAGTCCCCCTCTATTTCTTAAAGAGAGGGGGATTTAGGTGGTGAGTTGAAAGACTTTTCCCAAGGGACGGTTGCGCCGCATATAAAAAAAAGACTGCCGATAATAACAGCAATCTTTAATTAATATTTCAAAAATATAAAATAATTTATCAAAATGCATCGCGAATAGCCGCCCCAATTAATCAGGATGCAAGCAAAGACGCCCACGCAGCGGTCACTATGTGAAAAGAAGAAACAATTAATCCCTTAACCCGCCGGTTGTGAAAAATCTTTGGTATCGGAATTTTTTGATTTTTTACAAAAGGCTTCAATTAATAAACCGCTTCCGATCATAATTAAAATAACCGGCCAATAGGTGAAAAATAAATCTCTTATCACCCAGCCCGGCACATAATAGTAATACATAATCAGAAATGGGGCGCCAATAATAATAAAAATAAATCCGGTAATTAAGTTTGAATAATATGAACGCGAAAAAAAGAAATATATAATATTAGATATCCCTAAATTAACAAGAATTATTCCAACGCCTACCGAATCTCGAATTGGAAAAAAGTTAAAACGCATTAAAATCAAGGTTGTTGCCAAAAGGATAAAGAAGCTTCCGCCCAGAATACCTTTATGATCCGGATGATAAAGCCCTTTTTTAAATAGTAATACGCCTAAAAATAAACTTCCTATGATAAGAATATTCACTCTTGTGGCATAAAATACATCTAATTGATTCAATAATAAAACAGAGCCTAAAATTATAAGCATCCATGCTGCAAAATTAGAACGTTTCATTATTCTTTCCTTTCCATTACTGAAATATCATTTTGATCCGGCATTACCGGGAATACAATCACCATAACTATATAGGCAATAATTCCCACACCGACCGACGCTAAGGTCAGCAAGACCCAGCCTAAACGAACTAATGCCGCATCCACATTGAAATATTCCGCTAATCAGCCGCATACGCCGCTGATCATTTTATTTTCAGTAGAGCGGTAAACCTGTCTTTTATCCTGTGAATCATCACTCATTGAAGTTTCATTGTTTTGTTCAGTATTAAACGGAAATCTATTATAGAGTAAAAAGACGCCGATTAAAATCAAAAAGACCGCCCATATCATTTGCCATGGTATATTCCAAAAATTGATGTAATAGAAAAAGCCCATTTGTTTAAGAAGCAGACCAATACCGATAATAATCAATGCCGCTCCCCAGAATAAAGCCTTTTCATTTTTTTTAGGTTCTTCCCTTTCTTCCTCAATATGCTCAGGATTTTCCGGAATAATGATTAAAGCGGCTATATACATTAACAGCCCAATTCCGCCGAAGAGAGTGATAACAACCCATGCAATTCTAATTAAAACCGCTTCAGTATGTAAATATTCGGCAAATCCTCCGCATACGCCGGAGATCATTCGATCATGTTTGGAACGATAAAGACGCTTTATTTCAGATTCCGGGATTTCAGTTGATTTTTTTTCAGGCATTTGTCCTCCCTAAAATAATTTATTTATTTATTTTAGACGTGTATATTAATTAAAATGTTTCGGTTATTTTGTAATAGATAATATTTTGTAACGCAAAATACCAGCCGGCACTTCTATTTCTGCTATTTCGCCTACTTTTTTTCCGAGCAAACCCTTACCTACAGGCGAGGCAATCGATATTTTATTCATTTTTGTATCAGTTTCTTCAGACGATACTAAAGTATATTCATATTCTTTATCTCTTTTTAAATCCTGTACATTAACTGATGTTAAAATCGAGACGTGGTCAATAGTAACATCATTTTCATCTATAATTCTTGCTCTGGCAACTTTATCTTGAAGTTGATGTAATTTTGTTTCTAATAAGGATAGTTCTTCACGTGCAGCATGATATTCCGCATTTTCTTTTAAATCACCATGATCGCGGGCTGTGGCAATTTTCTGTGAAATAATCGGGCGCTTATTAAATTTTAAATCCTGTAACTCTTTTTTTAATTTATCAAGACCTTCTTTAGTTAAATATACATACTCCAAATTCAAATCCTTTCATTTATAAAAAAT
>JAUXGF010000089.1 GCA_030622395.1 Calditrichaceae bacterium | reverse complement strand
TCCAACTCTTTGGCTCACAGAACGACATGGCTACGATCCGACTTTGAAAAAATGGAAGCTTTACAGGCTGCCGGTATTCACGTTTGCAAAAGTCCCGCTGATATTGGAAAAACAGTTGAAAGAGTTTTAGCCGGAAAGTAGAATAAGAATTTTAGCTGAAGAATTGATGGAAGACTGGAGTGCTGGAGTGTTAGAGTAATGGAGTGGTGGGGAAAGCGACCTCAAAGGTTTTCCCAAACCTTGGAGGTCTTTGAAGAATTGGTGAAGAAGGAGTAATGGAGTATTACACTAATTTTAGTTTTATATTTAAAACCAATACGCTAAAATTGTTAACAGAACATAGCTTTGCAAATTCACCCTATTAAATAAAAAATTAATATGATTAGAAAATGCGCAAACATATTATTTAACGGGGTAAATTAATGTTGGTATTAAAAAGTATAAATTTCAAACCCGCCTGCCTCGGGCACGGTAAATAACAATGTTTATCCCGATTAATCGGGACAAATTACAAAAACTGATGGTTTTTTATGTTTGGGTCATTGAAATTTGTAAATTGAGATTTGTTTGTATTTTGGTTTTTGTGTTTTGTGATTTTAGGT
This sequence comes from Calditrichaceae bacterium, assembly GCA_030622395.1. Lineage (GTDB taxonomy): Bacteria > Calditrichota > Calditrichia > Calditrichales > Calditrichaceae > JAUXGF01. Next base: position 8,058 of record JAUXGF010000089.1, on the reverse strand, counting down.
TAATAGTTTATCATTACTTTGAAATTCTTATAAAACAATAAAATAGGATTAAATGTGAAAGAACGTACTTTAGCAATATTAAAACCGGATTGTATCCGTAAAAATTTACAGGGCAAAGTTATTAATCATCTTTTAAAAGAAGGCTTTAACATTATTGGGATGAAGATGGTAAAATTGACCAAAGAAACAGCAGGTGAATTCTATACGGTTCATAAAGAACGTCCGTTCTACGCTGACCTGGTTAATTTTATGACTGAAAGCCGCGTAATTCCAATGGCATTAGAAAGAGAAAACGCCGTAGCGGAATTACGAAAAGTTATTGGCGCTACCGATCCCGCTGAAGCCGAAGAAGGAACAATTCGAAAACTATATGCAGATAGTAAAGAACAAAATATTATCCATGCGTCTGATTCTTTAGAAAACGCCGGGATTGAACTTAATTTTTTCTTCTCTATTCGTGAATTAATAGAAAATTTATAGTATTAGAGCGTAATAACAGCGCTTTTTTAGGAGAATGTTTTATGGCTGATAATGATAAAAAAGTAATGGATATCGAAATTTTACGCCAAACAGAACTTGGCATAGAGGATCAGCTTGATACTATACAGAAAGTAGTCGTCTTTGGCGCAGGTATTATGGGTCGGGGCATTTCTCAACTTATCGCTTCGAAAGGTATGGATGTTATCCTTATTGAAAAAAGCGAAACAGCCGCAAAACACGCTCTGGTTGAATTAGAAAAAAGTATTGATGAAGAAATTGCCCGCTGGACTATGACCGAAGGTGAAAAAAAAGCTATTCTTAAACGTATAACAGCGTCCAGTAATATGGATGATGCGGTTTACGGCGATCTTGTTATCGAAGCTATTCTTGAAAATCTTGGGGCAAAGCAAAAGTTATGGGAGAAGGTGGATAAAATCTGCGATCCTAATATAATTTTTATAACTAATACTTCGGCGCTTAGTATTACTGAGATTGCCTCTACTACAAACCGGCAGGATAAAATAATCGGGATGCACTTTTTGAATCCTGTACCTAAAATTCCTCTTGTGGAAATTGTGCGCGGATTAAAAACCTCAGATGAAACATATCAATTTATTAAAGTCTTCTCCGAAACCCTGGATAAAACAGCGGTAGAAGTTTTTGAATATCCCGGTTACATTACCACCCGCGTTATCGTGCCTATGATCAATGAAGCTATCCATATTGTTATGGAAGGCGTCGCTACCCCCGAACATATCGACACAGCTATGAAATTGGGCTATAATTTCCCCAAAGGACCTTTATCACTGGCGGATAGTATCGGGCTTGACGAATTAATGGCCTGGATGGAAACCCTGTTTAGAGAATTAGGCGAAGCAAAATACCGCCCATGCCCTTTGCTGCGTAAATTAGTTAGAGCAGGTCATTTAGGAAAAAAGACGGGTAAAGGATTCTTTGAGTATAAGTAGCGCCTGAACGAAAATACTTCTTTTTGTCATTTCGATCCCGATTTATACGCCAGCGGGTGCATCCGCTAACCGACGCGATCGGTAGAGAAATCTTTAACTTTTCTTGTATCAGAGTTAAGCATTTCGGGCAATGTCGTCACGTATCAGAGACCGTCCGCCTAAGGCGGGGGCAGGCCGCTTTGCTTAATTCTGATACGAGGGGAAAAAGTCCATTTTTGTCATTTCGACCGAAGAGAGAAATCTGTAACTTCGATAATCCTAAGGGTTGTAAGATTTCTCACCCGATAAATCGGGATTCGAAATGACAGTCCTGGCTATTTTTAGCTCAGGGACTAATTACTCGCTTCTATATATAAAAAACATATTTAAACCAAGGATAAATGAAATGATAGTACTGGTTTTAAATACAGGCAGTTCGTCTGTAAAATATCAAGTGATTAATCCGGAAATAAAACAAGCTTTGGCAAAAGGAATTGTTGAACGTATAGGGATGTCGGGCGCTATTTTAACGCATAAACCAACCGGCCGGGACGAGGTGCGTCTTTCCGGCGAAATACTGGACCATAAAATGGCGATTGAATATGTATTAAGCATATTATTAAGTAAAAATCATGGCGTTATAAAAAATAAAAAAGAAATTGACGCGGTAGGACACAGAGTTGTTCACGGAGGCGAAGCGTTTAGTGATTCCGTGCTGATAGATGAAAAAGTAATGAGTGAAATACGCCGTTGTATTGATTATGCGCCCTTGCATAATCCACCCAATTTAAAAGGTATTAATGCGGCTCAGCAATTATTGCCGAATGTACCGCAGGTTGGAGTTTTTGATACGGCTTTTCATCAAACTATGCCCAAATACGCTTATTTATACGGCTTACCGTATGTATTGTATAAACGGCATGGCATAAGACGCTACGGATTTCATGGAACTTCACATCGTTTTGTTTCTGACAGGGCAGTTGTATTGGATGGCAGACCTAAAGACAAATTAAAGATAATCACCTGTCACTTGGGCAACGGCTCTTCTGCTGCTGCTATAAAATATGGCGAGTCTATTGATACATCTATGGGCTTCACTCCCTTAGAAGGATTATTAATGGGTACAAGAAGCGGCGATATGGATCCGGCTATCATTCTGCAGATTATGCACAAAGAAGATTTAACCCCTAACGAGGCCACCACTATGCTTAATAAACACAGCGGCATACAGGGAGTAAGCGGCATTAGCAGCGATATGCGCGAGATTGAAGAGGAATACGAATCCAGCGACCGCGCTAAATTGGCGCATGATATTTTTACATATCGTTTAAAAAAATATATTGGCTCCTATGCGGCGGCTATGGGAGGTGTGGATATTATCGTTTTTACCGGCGGCATTGGTGAAAATTCTTCGTTAGTGCGTAAAAATGCGCTTGCCGGATTAGAATTTATCGGGATGGAACTTGATCAAGAAAAAAATAATATTCGTTCTAAAGAAGAGCGCTCAATTCAAAGTAAAAATTCTAAGGTGAAGTGTTTTGTTATACCAACTAATGAAGAATTGGTTATTGCTATGGATACAATGCGTATTGTTCAAACACAGCCAAAGAAAAATAAATCAGGTTTCCATATTTAACCAAAGTATCAATTAATCGGATAATACCTCACTCATGGGTGAAATATTGTAAAGGGCTTTGACCTACCCATTGCTCTCCTTCCGCCAAGCTGTGTTCACTTTGTGAAAGGAACTTATATGGATCAAAAGGGAAATCAGCAATGCTCGCCTTAGGCGGATAAAGGGTAGGTTTGTGTTATTTAAAATATACACCCACAAAAACTCCCTGCCAATATCTTAGGTTTTTACTTAATCAAAATTAATTATATTGAAATTGTAAAGTTCTTTTTTTAAATTAACCGTTTCATTATGAAAATAAATATTCAAAATTTAGAAAACGGGCTGATTGAAATTGATGAGGAAATTGAACCGGTCTTTATCAATAAGGAAATAAAACAATATTATCCAAATAAAATTGCGCTGCATGCGCTGGTAGATAAGTTCGGGAAAGATTACCGAATTAATGTTAATATAAATACCACCGCTCTTTATATTTGCGATATGTGTCTGACACAATTTAATTATAGTTTTCAGGCTGCGCAGCAGATGATTTTTCAAGTAGGCAGCGGAAAATTGGAAGCGACTGAGGATATTATACAATTACCTGGAAATGCAACGGAAATTGACATAACGCCTGTTTTATCGGAAATGGTTTTACTAAATCATCCGCTAAAAATGATTTGTAAAAAAGATTGTAAAGGAATTTGTCCGAACTGCGGGGCGAATTTGAATACAGAAGAATGCAGATGCTCAAAAGAATCTACCGATCCAAAATGGGATCAACTGCGAAAACTAATTAAATAGGAGAATAAAATGGCTAACCCAAAACGGAAAATATCACGTTCAAAAAGAGATAAACGTCGTGCAATTTGGTTTCAGAGTTTAAAACCTGCTTCAGTAATTACATGCGATCATTGCGGCGAAAAGAAATTACCGCATCGCGCTTGCCCAAACTGCGGTTACTATCAGGGCAGAAATATATTTATTCCAAAAAATGCATAGTTTAATCATAACAGGGAATATTAATGCGTATTGCATTAGATGTTTTAGGAGGAGATCACGGCCCCCGCGCAACAGTCGAAGGGGCTTATTTATATATAAAAGAAGTTCATGATGATGACAGGATCGTTCTGGTCGGTGATCGTGATTTAATCAAACTTCAACTAGAAAATATCCCCCTTAAATATCGCGAACGTTTTATTATTGTTCATGCTCCTGAAAATATAGCAATGAATGAACCGCCCATGGAAGCGTTCAAAAAAAAGAAAAATTCTTCCATGGTTACAGGACTAAATTTATACAAGCAGGCGGAAGTCGAAGCTTTTGTAAGCGCAGGAAATACCGGCGCCCAAATGGCGGGAAGTTTGATCACTCTCGGACGGATACCAGGAGTTAAGCGTCCGGCTATTGGTTCCTTCCTGCCCAGCGAGCGCGGAATGGTTTTTATGATTGACGTCGGCGCAAATGTTGACTCTAAACCAATTCATCTCTTGCAATTTGCCTTAATGGGTAATATTTTTGTCAGCGAAGTTTTTAGCGCGGCTGATTTAAAAGTGGGACTACTAAGCATTGGGGAAGAAGAAAAAAAGGGAAATGAACTTACCCTTGCCGCGCATCAGCTTTTGAAAAAACATTTACCTAATTTTTATGGAAATATTGAAGGACGCGATATCCTGAAAGGTACGACCGATATTATTGTATGCGATGGATTTGTAGGAAATACACTCCTCAAAATGGCTGAAAGCGTTATGGGCGTTCTGGTAAAGGGAATCAAAAAAAATATCGGCAATAATTTATTTACAAATATCGGCGCATTTTTAGTTAAACCGGCGTTTTCCGAACTGAAGCGCCGCTATGATTATGAAGAATACGGCGGCGTGCCGTTACTGGGCGTAAACGGCATTTCAATTATTTGTCATGGCAGTTCATCTTCCAAGGCAATTAAAAACGCTTTAAAAGTAGCTAAAAATATGAAAAGAAAAAATGTTAATAAATTAATTAACGAACAGCTAAATATAGAGGAAAATATAAATGAATAAAAAAGTAGTTATTAGCGCCGTAAGTCATTATGTGCCTGATAAAGTATTAACAAACTTTGATCTTGAAAAAATGGTTGATACAACTGACGAATGGATTCGTACACGCACAGGAATTAAGGAACGCCGTATTTTAGAACCAGGCAAAGCAACATCGGACATGGCTGCAGAAGCGGTAAAAAATTTATGCAAACAACGAAATATTGATCCCATGGAAATTGATTTGATTATTGTCGCCACTGTTACGCCGGACATGTTTTTTCCCAGCACAGCTAATTTGGTACAAGAAAAAGCGGGCGCAAAAAACGCCTGGTCTTTTGATATTGCCGCGGCTTGCTCGGGGTTTATATTTTCATTATCAACCGGCGCACAATTTATAAAAGCCGGGACGCATAAAAAAGTTGTTGTAATCGGATCAGATAAAATGAGTTCCATTGTTAATTACCACGATCGGAATACATGCGTACTATTCGGCGATGCCGCAGGAGCGGTTTTACTGGAACCCTCGGAAGACGACGAGCTTGGTATAATAGACTTCCTGCACTTTGTGGATGGCAGCGGCGCTGAGTTTTTAAGGATGAAAGCGGGCGGCAGTTTAAATCCGGCTTCCAGAGAAACGCTGGCTAATGATTGGCATTTTATTTATCAAGACGGCAAACAAGTATTTAAATTTGCCGTGAAAAAAATGGCTGAAGTAGCGGTTGATATTCTAAAAAAACATAATTATACCGGAGACGATTTAAAACTTTTTATTCCTCATCAGGCAAATTTACGGATTATTGACGGCGCCGTTAAACGTCTTGGCATTAATTATGATCAAGTAATGATCAATATAGAAAAATACGGAAACACTACAGCCGCAACTATCCCCTTAGCCCTTTCCGAAGCATATCAACAAGGAAAGCTTGATAAAGGTGACTTAGTAGTACTTGCTACCTTTGGAGGCGGCTTTACCTGGGGAAGCGCGCTGCTTAAATGGGGATTGGACAATCCGGTAAAGAAATAGAATAATTATATATCTGAATTCTATACATTGGATCGCCATAAAGACACTAAGGCACAAAGGAAGAATAATTAACCGGTGTCTGAGCAAAAACAATATTTTATCTTTTAGATGTTAATTAACTTTGGGTCTTTGCGTCTTTGTGGCAAAAATTTTCTCTACGACAGATTAAAGGAAAACGATAGAATATGAAAAGAGCTTTTATCTTTCCGGGTCAGGCTTCTCAATTTGTTGGAATGGGGAAGGATTTGTATGAACAATTTGATGCGGCAAAGAAATATTTTAATCTGGCTAACGAAATATTGGACAGGGATTTAAAACAAATATGTTTTGAAGGTCCTGAAGAAGAATTAAAGCAAACTTATAATACTCAGCCGGCTATTTTTGTACACAGCGTTATTGTTTTTACATTATTAAAAGATAAGAATATTCTGCCCGACGGCTCGGCTGGGCACAGTTTGGGTGAATACAGCGCCCTTGTTGCGGCGGGTTCATTATCCTTTGAGGACGGACTTCGTTTAGTTAAAATAAGAAGCGAATTAATGTATCGGGCGGGTAAAGAAAAACCCGGGACAATGGCTGCGTTGATTGGTTTAACGCCTGAACAAATTTATGAATTATGCAAAAATTTAAAGGATGACGGAATTATTCAACCGGCTAATTTCAACTCGCCGGGGCAGATCGCTATATCCGGCGAAGTTGACGTTATAAGAAAAGCTATCGAAACCGCAAAAGATATGGGCGCTATAAAAGCGGTGGAATTAGTCGTTTCAGGAGCTTTCCACAGCCCGTTGATGGAAAGCGCTCAGGAAGGTTTAAAAGACGCTTTGGAACAAACCACGTTTAAAGACGCTAACGTTCCTTTATATCCAAATGTAAGCGCAAATCCAATCCAAAATAAAAATCAAATTCGCGATATGCTTTATGAACAATTAAGCAAACCGGTCCTCTGGCAGAAAAGTATGGAAAATATGATTAAAGACGGATACGATAAATTCTATGAAATAGGACCCGGTAAGGTTTTAAAAGGTTTGCTGAAGCGCATAGACCGCTCAGTTCCATGTATTGAAATCGGGACTATTCAAAACCTTGAAAACATAGGGGAAACGGCATGACAAAACAAGAAAAGACGGCTATTGTAACAGGCGCGGCGCGGGGCATTGGAAAATCTATAGCTGCGCGGCTTGCTAAAAGCAGGTTAAATATTGTTGTTTCGGATATTTTGTATGAAGACGCTCAAAAAACCGCCAAAGAATTAGAAAGTTTCGATATAAAAGCGCTGGCAATAAAAACAGACGTTTCCAATGCCGGGGATGTTGATAAACTTATAAAAACTACGCTTGAAGAATTTGGCTCTGTTGAGTATTTAATAAACAATGCGGGAATTACCAGGGATAATCTTTCAATAAGAATGTCTGAGGAAGAATGGGATCAGGTTATTGATATTAATCTGAAAGGAACATTTCTTTGCTCGCAGTACGCGGCAAAAGCGATGATGAAAAAAAGGTTCGGCAGAATAGTGAATATATCGTCAGTGAGCGGAATTTTAGGAACCGCGGGGCAGGCTAATTACGCTTCCTCTAAAGCCGGAATTATAGCCTTAACAAAATCTATGGCGCGGGAGTTGGGAGGAAGAAATATTACGGTTAACGCAATCGCGCCGGGGTTTATACTTACCGAAATGACAGAAAAACTTCCGGATAAAGTAAAAGAAGATTATCTTACACAGATTCCTCTTAAAAGAGCCGGAACACCGGACGATATCGCCGAAGTTGTTAATTTTTTAATTTCGCCGTCAGCTTCATATATTACCGGAACAGTGATAAATGTTAACGGCGGCATGGTAATGTAATTAATTTAGTGAACCAAGTAATATTATTAGGAGAAAAAACATGGATACCGAAGCACAGGTAAAAGAAATTATTGTTGATCAATTAGGAGTTGATGAAGCACAGGTTAAACCGGAAGCGTCATTTA
>JAUXGF010000388.1 GCA_030622395.1 Calditrichaceae bacterium | reverse complement strand
GAAAATATAAATACCGGCGGCAACTTCCAATCCCTCTTTAGTTAACAAATCCCAATGGGTTATGCCGTTGTCAGCGGGATTGTTTACGATTATTTCATCTACTAAAATTCCGCTCATCGTAAATATTTTGATAGTGCACTGAGCCGGTAAATGAGTAAACATTAGCCTGCGCGGCTGATTTATGGCATTATTCATAACCGCCGGTTCCATCGCATTTGTTGCGACATAAGGATTTGGAACAACTTTAATTTTATCCATAGTTGTTTTTATATCATTCCTATCCAGTTCGCCTTCAGGCTGGACGGTGAATAAAAGAGAATCGGTAACCCAGAAGGGACGCTTAAACTCTATATGATAAACGTCGTCAGCTTTTGGTAAAGAGGAGCTGTCCGAATTATTAAAATCAATAATAAAAACCGTCCCTGCCCACATGCCGTTATTATTAATAGGACCGGCAAATATGCGGTCTTCGAGCAGATCAAATTTACCGTTTGTTTTTTTATCGTGAACGATTAAATCCAATTTTTCATAAGCGCCGCTGGAGTCTGTAAAAGATTTATTAATGACATAAAAATTAAAGGCTTGATTACTTAATAACATAGCACGAGAGATAGCATTGTTGTTCTCGTCTCTTATATTATTTTTGTTAGTAATTTGTCCTGTATAAGCCGAATCATTATCGGTAAATACAATCTCATAATCCCAGGGGAAATAGGCGCTTTCAACCGAGGTTATACTAATTCTTATTGGCGCGCCGCCAACCAGCCAGCCGGAGTTTGCAGCGTTAAAACTTGCTGTCTCTACCGGTAAATTCATAAGTAAACGTAAGCCGTCAAACACATCGGTCGCCACTTCTTCTTGTGTTTTAAAAGTCCAATAATCTAATGTATCTTTGTAAACCAGGTTATCATAAGTATAATTATCAGGGGATTCCGTGTAAACAATTTCGTTATTGTCTGTTTGATCCATAACTATAATGCCGTTATTTGTGTATAATATGCCATGATCGTAATTGCTTACAGTATGAAGAGTGTCAATAGTAAATTTTACTTTATATATATGATCTGTTTTCAAATCGTGACTTGCCATAATTTCCGGCGTGACCGAACCGCTGCCTAATACATTTTCGTTGTCGATATTATCAATAGAAGGAGGCACATAACCGGCGGCTTGTTGACGGGGTATTACAACAGCCATATTTTGAGGAATGGATTCTAATTCATCTGTTTCGGGGTCTAAGCCAAGGATAATACTATTTTCTGAAGGAGCGATTCCCGGGCCGATATCCGGGGCGCCGTAGTCATAAGCGACTAATGCATAATAATATGTGCGTCCATTTTGTACGGTATTGTCGATAAAATGATGAACAATACCTGTATCATAGCCAAGATTGTAACCCATTCCGTTAACCAATCCGAAATCCGTAAAACCTTTCCTGTCGTCTTTAATGTCGCACTGGAAGATTGGTTTTTTAAACATAGGCGTACCGAAACCATCGGTGATCACTTCTGCATCGGACATTCTTTTATCTGTAGCGCGGAAAAGTTTGTAACCTTCAAAGTCGTTTATATTGCCTAAAAAAGGATCGCGCGTCCGTGTATCAGATATATTATCCCAGGTCAATATTACTTTGCCGTCAGCCGGTGTGGCGCTTAAGGTAGGCATTTTGGGCGGCTGGGCAAAACGGTAATCCTTTTCATAAATTACCTGAACGATACGTTTTAGTTCATAAAGAGCCGGGGAAAAGTGATCGTCGGAATTTAATCCGCTTAACGGGTCAAAAGAATGAAGCTCAGACATAGAGATTCGTTCCTGCTGTCCCTGGTAAAGAGGAAACGGTCCCGAAGCAAATGTTTCGACTAAATTTGAAATAGTGCCCAGGTATTCTAAAAGGGAATCCTGCCCGATAATATCCCACATGGATTTATCGCCTCTGAACCAATGATAACTGGAAGAATGGCTGGGTATCGGAAATAAACGAAAGGATGTTAAACCAACCATATCCGATTCGGTTACATCTGTAGCGTTAAAATTAGGTTCACAACCAACGCCGAGTACAAAATCGGGTTGGTGATTGCACTCGCCTTCATCGGGTCCGTTATAATTCAATTCTACCGGTCCTACTCCGTCTAACCCAACGTCATCCCCGACAAATTCACTAACTTGATAAATCCCGTCGCCGTTAGCGTCAACGCCGTCTTCCCAATCCTGATCTTCATCTCCTTCATAGTGATCTCTAAGGTCGTCCACAGTCAATTTATAAGCTTCTAAAAATTTATCGAGATCTGTAATATTATTCATTGGGCCGACAATTCCACCGGCTGGGTTATCCCTTAATTCATCGGTAAGCCCGTCTTCGTCATTATCAATACCGTCATAGCCTAAACCGGGACTTTCCAGATAGGCAAAACCCATTGTTCCCGTGGGCTTCCCCCCCCTGCCAATACCGTCGGAATCCCAGGAATACGCCATGTCGATCTTTGTATCAAAAAAGCCGTATTCATCATTTGACTCGTCGCCGATACCGTTATCTACCCAATATCCGAAAGCGACCTCGGTTAAATCATAATCGGAAATATTAGCGATAGAGTATTCCCAAAAAATAGCGTCGCGGGCTTGCGGGTTATTCCACTGGAAACCACGCTGAGCAACGCGAATGCCGATGCCGCCCCAGGGCAGCCCTTTTTGGATAGTTACGTTTGGACGTTGATCACCGATCTTCACGCCCGGTCTGGGATAATATTTAACCCTGTCTTCAGGCCCGAGATATTCCTGGTCCTGGGCGTCGTTGGCTACAAAAAAGGTTTCCAAATCGGCGTAAATGACGCCGCACCCAAAGCGTCCGTTCCATTCACCCTGCCATTTTAAAGCGCCATCCGGAGCAGGCCAGCCCGCTGCCGGCCAGGAATTTGGAAGATTGCTCATAGCCGGATATTCACTATATTCATTAAAATAACCAAAAACAGGATAGACGCCCCATTCGATAGTTAAGGTTGGGTCTTTATCCATTTCTTCACGATAACTTGTCTGCAAATAATAGAGTGTGTCCAGATCAGTGCATGATTGAATAATCAGCGGATCAGTAACCGGAATAGTGTCATTTTTGATATAGACGCGGGCGCCGATAAGCAGCCCAACGCCGTCAAGCATTCTCATACCGTCATAGTTATCAGGCCAACGCGACCAGAGGGGATCTAAAACGCCCTCTACCCATTTGGCTAACTCAGTGTTATTCTGAAAATACAGAAAAACGCGGTTACCGGTCATGTAGCCTTCCCTTTCAGCGGCGACGTCTCCTGCCGGATCTTTAGGCCCGGCATAAGGTTTACCCTGCGCCATAAGCGAAGGAATCAAAACAAGCTGTATAAATACAATCAATAATAAACAGCGGATTATGTTTTTCATATCTTGAACACCTCAAAAGTGATTTATTTATATATAAATTTAAAAGCCTTCTATGTGATAATTCAGCCACTCACATTTAGTGCCTGAACGAAAACTAGCCAAAACTGTCATTTCGAAGCGGAGCGAGAAATCTATTAGCGTTATAAATATTGAAGTTAAAGATTTCTCACCCGATAAATCGGGATTCGAAATG
>JAUXGF010000394.1 GCA_030622395.1 Calditrichaceae bacterium | reverse complement strand
GGATAGAAGTTATTTTTGAAGTAAGTTTATTGAATTATTAAAAGATACAAATTAAATAATTGTCCCGACCGGTCGGGATGACACTACCTACAACAAGAAAAGGATTAGAAAAATGAAAACACCCGTATGGAAATTATCAGGAATTCTAAAAATTATATTTGCTGTTTCTGTTTTAACATTTACATGGAATAGTTGTGACAAAAGCGGAGAGGATATCAGCGGCAACAAACCGCCTTCGACCGATCTAACCGGAACATGGATTGCACAGGAAGAAATTGTTGGAGATTGCCATGGTGAAAATTATCCAATCTATCAAACTGACATATTTGTAATCAGCCAGTCAGGCAATAATTTAAGTATTACTCTTTCCGCAACCGGAACAATTTTTAACGGGACTATTTCCGATAACAAAGTCAACTGGAGCGGAACAGCGCCTGAAGGGGATGGTGAAAATGAGATTAATTTCTCCGGAACTGTCTCAAGCGACGGCAATACAGTCACCGGTACAGGCACATGGACATGGTCGGATAGCAGCTATACTTGTTCCGGAACAGCGGAAGTTTCCGCAGCTAAAGTTACTCAATCTGCGGTAAACGCGGCAGGTAAGTGGAGCGGAGACTGGCAGAGTTCGGTTAATGACGGCATAAGCGGCGCTTTTACGGCAAATATTTCCCAGCAAGACGCAACGCTTAGCGGCTCTATCGACATACCGGAAATAGACATGACAAACGCAGAGTTAAAAGGAACGGTAATTGGAAATGTTATCACTTTTGGCGATATAGAGGGGAAAATCACATTTACAGGAATCGCCGGCGAGGACACACTTTCAGCTTCCGGCAGCTATTATTATCCTTCTATGAACGATCATGGAACCTGGCAGGGCGTTAAAGAAGATACCGGAAGCGGAGGAAGCTTAGTCTTGATAGAATCATTTGAGATTCCCGGAAATTATTTGAATGGCGGGTTAACTTTTGACGGAACTTATTTATGGAGTTTAGCCGGCAAGGATGAAATATACAAAATAAGCACAACCGGCGGGATTATTGATAGAATAGACACTCCCGGCTCTTACCCCACAGGTCTGACATTTGACGGAAGCTATCTGATTAACGGTAATACTGGTTGGGGAACCGGTAAAATATTCAAATTAGATGTATCCGGTAATAGTGTTTTTAAATCGCCCGGCTCAGATCAAATACATGGTTTGACATTTGACGGAACATATCTGTGGGGTGCAGATAATAATTATAGTCAACCTAAAATTTATAAGATATCTGTAAACGGCAATGTTATTGATTCTTTAAACAGCCCCGGCTCAATGACAAAAGGTCTGGCATTTGACGGGACTTATTTATGGCTTGCATCATGGGATAGCGGATATAATAAAATTTACAAATTGGATAAGTCCGGCACAATCATTACTTCTTTTGACACTCCCGGTTTCTCTGTGGGCGGTCTGACATTTGATGGAACATTTTTGTGGTATTCAGATAATTCGGATAATAAAATTCATAAACTTGACACTTTGGGAAATGTGATTTCTTCTTTTAATTCGCCCGGCGACAACCCTGGTGATTTGGCGTTTGACGGCGTTAATTTATGGAATGTAGACGAGGGTATGGAAGCTTTTGATAAAATATATCAATTGAATACTTCCGGAACTATTATTTCCTCTTTCGATTGTCCGGGTTCGGATGGGGGAGGCTTAACATTCGACGGATCAAATTTATTCCATTGCGATAGAGTAACCGGCAAAATCTATAAATTAAATCCCTCCGGCGATAATTATTATGCCCTCCCTGATTTCGAATTTGATTTTTTCACATCCGACGGGACTTATTTATGGGCGGATGATATGTGGTCGGAAAAGATTAAAAAATTTGATGTTTCCGGCAATGTTGTTGAATCTTTTGACTGTCCTTTTTCTCAAATCAAAGGTTTGTCGTACGACGGTACATTTTTATGGATTGCCTGCTGTTCCGGTTTTGCTTTCGATAAAATTTATAAGTTAAACACGGACGGTAATATTATTGCTACTTATGAATCTTCGCAAGCATTGCCCGAGCCGTTTGCCCTAACGACCGGCGGTGGATACCTGTGGTATATTGGGAAAAATATGCTCGACGCTTCATATAAGATTCACAAGTTGAGTACAAATTAGTCCGGCAGAGTTTTATTTTTTATAATCAATTAATTTACGATAAACATACATCTGTTTTAGATTGAACAACAAAGAATGATGTGTCCTGTAATCATGTAGAGACGAGGTAATCTGTAGAGACAGACGAGGCAATCTATAAAGACAGACGAGGCAATGCCTCGTCTCTACAGGATGTTATTAGAACAAATGCGCGGCGACTTTGATCAATGAAAACGGATTAACCAATAAATTTGTATAACCGGCATTTGCTAAAGGACAGGCGCACTCGCGGTTTTTAATACTCTTTCTTATTTTTTTAGCGGCGGGACTATTCCAGATTTTTTTAAAGTTATAATTATTTTCTCTTAAATTACCCATTGAGTCTGCGCGGATGCAGCAGGGCCAAACATCGCCGTCCGGTGAGATCTGGCAGGAAACGATCCCGGCAAAACATGGAATGATCTGTTTATCTTTTAAAAGATATTTTTTTACCATTTCATAATATTCAAATCGAAAAGCGCGGGCGATTTTAGCCACCCCTTTCAGCTTCTCTTTCTTCATTTCAGCCGTTAAGAAATCAATCGCTGTAAAATATTTTTCCCTATCCGGCATAATGGCTTCACCCATTGTTCCTAACTCGACGCGCTCTTCGGCTATTTCCGTAATATAAGAATCCGGCTGCAGCTTAATTAATTCCTTATAAATATCAACAAAGCGTTCAACGTTAAAAGCTGAAATTACAGTATGGATTCCTAATGTAAAATTTGGATAATGTCGCAACTTATTTAGTTCTTCATAAGTTTTCATAGCCCGTTCCCAGGCGCCCGAAAAACCGCGTATTTTATCATGTTTTTCAGCGATATCATCCAGCGATAAGTTGATTATGATTTCCGTTTGCGGTGAGTTTTTTATAATTTGCTCAACCCGCTCAGGAATGATATGATATAAACTACCGTTAGTAGGAATATTAATAATACCAGGTTTGCAGCGCTCATAAGCTGATTTGCATATTTCAACAATATCTTTTCTTAAAAAAGGCTCGCCGCCGCTCATTGTAAACCAGTAAGGCGCTTCAGCCAGCGAGGCAAATGTCTTGTCATATTCTTCAACGGTAAAATTTTTAGCCTGCTTCTTGTAGATGTTACAGGTCATACAGCGGGAGTTGCAGGAATACAACAGACCGATGGTGACATTAACAGGCATGGGAGCCGCGCCAGCCCCAAATCTGTAATAAGCATGGTAATTTGGAATTTTTGATAAAAGTTGTATTCTTTTCTTTACAGCCCGCTGCATTTTATATATTCCCTATTATATCTTATATTTTTGTATAGTCCCGAATTGTCGGGAAAAGTAATGATAAATTATCAGCTTAAAATCACAAAACACAAAAACCAAAATACAAATAAATCTC
>JAUXGF010000489.1 GCA_030622395.1 Calditrichaceae bacterium | reverse complement strand
GTGGTCGTCTTCCAATTCTTTGGCGTTGTATTTGAACCTGTTGTCATTATCGGTGGTCATTCCAATATTTGCTAATTCTAATCCGAATGGATAGTAATGGGTTGCCTGCTTGTGTACTAAACCGCCGCTATCGCCGGCAACAACCGCCCTTACATTGCCTAAATGATCTTTTAAAAAATATTGATATTCATATTGACCGTCGTTGTTTACTACCCGCCCTTCCTGGGTGTTAAAAAAGTCCAGCAGGCTGTTGCTGTAAACAAAACCGCCGGTATAGTTTTTAATCCATTGATCAAAAAAAAGAATTAATTCTAAGTTAACAACTTAAAATTGCTGCTTAATGATGCGGTTTTATCGAATGTAATCGTGTAATTACAACCGGCTTTATGATTTGAAGCCCCTATTAAATAATCAGCAAAATCTGCTTCGCCTGTCTTAAATTCGTTTAAAGCCAGCCAGGCATTTTGTGAGTTTTCAACTGTAAATTCTTTTGTTAAAAGAATTTGATTAATTACATTTACGATTATCTCTTTATCATATTCATAGGCGCGTTTCAATACCCAAACAATTTCACAAAGAACAATTTGACTGATATAACCAGGTGAAGCTGAAGTACATTGATTCTCGATGAATTCAGCCGCAATTTTCGACTGCCCAGGTTCGTCTTGAACTATATATCGTATGAGAACATTGGTATCTATTCCTATCATAACCGGCTGCCTTCCCGCTCAATTGCATTATTCATCTCACTGAGACTAACTACTTTTTTAGACCGAGGCACAATACCTTTAAGTTTAATCAAAGAAGATTTCTTGGGAATTATATAAACATTTCCACTTTTATCCAATAAAAACTCAACCTTATCGCCGTAATGCAAATTCAATCTTTCTCTAATTTCTTTAGGCATGGTTATTTGACCTTTGCTTGTGATAGTAGAAACCATAGATTTACCCTAAATTTATTATCCTTACCATTAGTAAGAATAATTTAAATTGAAGTCTAAGTCAAATTAATTTTAGAATAAATATTAAAGAAATTAATAATTTTTTTAGATTCTTAACTGAAAATAATAAGGCAAAAAGCGCTGATTCAAATACAAACATTACGTTATCAGAAAATTCCATTTTTATTCTACGTATAATATGTTTCATCCATTTGCATGGCTATGTTCTTTTTTTGCCGTTCGCAATTTGTAAGAATGATGATTTTATTGTTCGCTGCGTTTTAATTATCATAATTAGCAAATCAGAATTAATACCGGCATATTTTTCAGCTAACGCTTCTCTGCCCCAATTCAACACAATATCCTGTTCACGTTTTCCATAATCATAAGTTTGTAACTGCCAGCGGTCAAATTTGGGATAATATCTGGCGCGCATCCATCCTTTCTTTATCAAACCCAGCATTACGTCTGCGCGGGCTTTTCCTTCCAAGCCGATTGGTTCGCCGTAGTCTTTGTACTTTTTAACTATAAAATCTTTTGTTAACTCAAATATTTCCGGATTATTTAATACTGTTCCAATATGATTAATTTTAACTCCAATAGATTTTCCGGCGGGAGAAATCCAATAGGCGTCATATTTCATTTGGTAAATCCTTAATACATTGTGTAATTATCCAAAATACAAGCATATTAAACATTGATTTTATTTCTTTATTCTTAAAAGAACTTTAATTTTATTTGATGGGACGTTTACGGCTCCGGCAATTCCAAAGCCTTTACCGTCCCAACCGCCTTGCCGGCAATGCCTTTAATTGAGCCGTACATATCAATGGTGTTGGCAATAACCTTTTCGATCTGTTTTTCGCGTTCTTTCCAAATTTTCTGCATGGCTCTTTTTTCTTTGTCAATATCCGTTTTTAAGGTGGAAAAACCTTCCACAATGGCTGCCACGCGCTGGCTGAAATCTTCGCCGGTTAAATAATTGTACAGCATTTCCATCTTGTCCGTTTTGTTTACTTCGGCGCTTTTTACGGAGTGGGTTTTAATCAGCATTTCGCGCAGGACAAAAGACAAACCTTTTACTTCCTGATAATTGCATATCCAAACGCCGTCTTTGCCGCCGAAACGGTCCATATCTTTAGGCATAACTTCGGTTACAATAACCGCTAATTCGGCTTGCTGCCGGCGCTGGTCGTTTTTTAGTTTTTCAATCCATTTATCTGAAAATGATTTTGTGCGTTTGCTTTCGTAAATGATTTTCCCGCAGACCTGCTGTATTTCATTAACCACAGTTTGTATTACATCGGCGCCCTGCACGCCTGTGGGTACATCTTCAATTATATCAGATGAGAATTGAGTTTTTAATAACTCCTCAAGCGCTAATTCCTGAACTTCGCCCTGCATTTTCATAGAGCCCTGTTCCGATTTTCTTTTCATTTCTTCAATCAGCTTTTTCTGATCTTCCAACTGCTTCTTATATTCCAGAAATTTTAATTCATTTCTTTCCTGTTCATTTTTTCTTACCTCCTTAGCGATTTCGTCCCTTTTGGCAAGCATTTCCTT
>JAUXGF010000119.1 GCA_030622395.1 Calditrichaceae bacterium | reverse complement strand
CAGGTAGATCCCTTGCATATATCACAAATTCTGTTCAATGAAGACGATTGCCTGCAAGTAAGGGGAATGAAACCGGGCGCTGTTCTTTGCCTGGATGGTAATCCTCATTTAGTGCTCAACAAAGATGATAAAATCAAAATTATATTTAAAAAAAACGCCATTAAAACATTAAGGTAAAAATATGCTGGGAAAAACAATTCGCCTCAACCGGCTTTTTAAACGCCCCAAAGCCCTGATTATGGCGCTGGATTACGGTCTGTTTTCCGGCGTGCCACAAAATTTTGTAAACATGAATACAGTGTTAAATAAAGTGGACGTCAATATTCTGGATGGCATAGTAATTTCGCCGGGGCAAATAAAAAACATTCCCGCCGCCTTTCATCAAACCAATCTTATTGTACGGGTTGACGGTTGTACAGTATTCGGCGATTTTAAATTTACCGAAATGATTACCAGCGTTGAACGTGCTGCACAAATGGGGGCGGATGCAATTTTAGCTTTTGCAATCATTAATGATAAAGATGCGAACTATGACTTCATAAAAAGACTACGGGCGCTGATTGAAGCGTCGGAAAAAGTCGGCTTGCCGCTAATCGCTGAATATTTACCTACCGGCAAGGAAGTAAAACAGCGGGATGCTTTGCGCATCATTGCTGAAATAGGCGCCGATATAATCAAGACCTCCATCCCGCAATCAGCCGAAGAAATGAAAGATTTATTGCAGGTAACCAATCTGCCCATTTTATTGGCAGGGGGGTCTAAGACTAAAGATGAAGAAATGTTCACTGTCGTAGAATCTATGATGAATGCCGGGGCAAATGGCATTGTTTTCGGCAGGAACGCCTGGAGCCGGGATGATATCAACGGCTACCTGCAACGATTATCAGGGATTATCTTAAACGGTTAAAAAAATGTTGTTCACCGTTCAGGGTTCTGGGTTCACCGCTATAAGCAGGATTCAGTGTTAACCTTTGAACCTCTTAACCTTGAACCTTGAACCTGTGAACGGTTACAAAAAGAGGTTATTAAAATGTCAGTAATTAAGAAAAATCATTTACCGGTAGCTATTTCTCAAGCTACCGGACGAATCCATTTATTTGATACTATCTCGCGCATAGGCGTCTTCGGCGCTCTATGGGGTTTAATGGAAGTCATATTAGGCGAAACCCTGAAAGGGGCGCAGGCGCCCTTCAGCGGCGCTATTCTTACTGCCGTGGCGGCGCTGATTTTCCTAACCGGCCGCTACTTTGTCCAGGTTAGAGGCGCAATTATTTTAATGAGCATGGTCGCTGCGCTTGTTAAACTAACAGCAACAGGAATGGCGATGACCTGTGCGGTTTCTGCCATTCTAATGGAAGGGCTTTTTGCGGAAATATTTGTCTTCTTTCTGGGCGTTAACCGCAGGTCATATCTGATAGTGGCAATTATGCTCTTACTCTATTCTGTAATGCATCTTTTTATTTTTGCAGGTTTTATCTACGGCGTGAGTATTGAGCAGATTTTTCAGAGGGTAGTTACTGAAACAGCGCTTTTGCTTAGATTGGAAAACCCGCAATTAGGGCTGGTCGTGCCGCTTTATCTGGGTATCCACATTCTGTTTGGGCTTTTTACAGGTTGGCTTGCTTATTATTTGCCGGGCTTTGCTGAAAAGAGACTGAGTGAAAAAAGTAAGAAGTAGGAAGTAGAAAGTAAGAAGTAAGAAAATTGGAAATTCCTACTTCCACCTTCTTACTTTCTACTTTAAATATCGATCCCAATGCATCGGGATTAGTCATAGAAGCCCCCTAAGGGTTTAACGGAAAGAGTAGCATAAGACTATGAAAGTAATTTTATATGAGAAAGAAAAACAAATTCGCCTGGCCGAGCAGGAAATCCCGGTAATTCAGGATGGTGAAGTTTTAGTGCGAGTAAAAGCCTGCGGTATATGCACAACCGATATCAAAACGTATCTGCGCGGGCATCCTTTAATCAAACCGCCGGTGGTTTTGGGACATGAAGTGAGCGGTGAAATTGTTGAATCGGGAAGCGAATTCTTCCGGGCCGGGCAAAGAGTGGCCGTAGCACCTTATGTACCCTGCGGAAACTGTTATTACTGCCGGCGGGAAGAATTTAATATGTGCCAGAATTTATTTGCCAATTCAATCGACCCCGGCGGTTTTTCCGAATACATCCGCGTGCCGAATAAAATTGTAGAAAGGGGAATGTTCGAATTTCCAGCGGAACTCTCTTTTTCGCAAGCGTCTTTAACCGAGCCTTTAGCCTGCTGCATTAACGGTCTGGAAAGAAGCAGCATAAAAGTGGGCGATCAAGCGCTGGTAATTGGCGACGGTCCAATCGGGTTAATGCTGGCGCATTTAGTTAAAATTTACGGAGGTAACGTGGTTGTAAGCGGCATGAACGATGAACGCTTAAAAATAGCGAATTCGATTGCCGATAAAACCCTTGATGTACGGAAAGAAGATATTTCAAAGTATATAAGGGAAAAACGCGCCGGTATCGGTTTTGACAAGGTCTTTGTTGCAGTTGGATTTCCGGAATTAGGGGAGACAGCATTAGAGGTGGTACGCAAAGGCGGATACATAAATATCTTCGGCGGATTGCCCAAAGACAGCAAGTTAGCTGTTGATCTGAATCAGATTCACTATCAACAGGTGGTTTTGGACGGCAGTTTCGGGTTTATGCCGCGGCAGTTTCGCCTGGCATTGGAATTATTAACTAATAAAACTATTAAGCCCGATTTATTTATCACTCACAATGTTATGATTGAAGAAATAGAAACAGCCTTTACCAAATCGGCAAATCAAGAAGGACTTAAGTGGATTGTTAATTTCTAAAAAGGGAAACATGGAAAAATTATTTGATAAGATATACGGAAGTCTGGCCGGGTTAATCATCGGGGATATTATGGGTATGCCCTCGGAGTTTTTAACTCCCCTACAAATTAAAGAGCAGTTTGGTTATATCGATTCATTCTGTGAACCGGCAAAAGATCATATTCATCCCGACCTGAAACGCGGCCAAATTACCGACGACAGCGAGCAGAGTATCTATTTAATAGAACAATATCACCGGGATAAAAAAATCACAGTTAAGAATAGTGCCAGGGCCATTCAAAAATGGGCTAAGGAAAAGGATGCCTTTAATAAAAGCTATCTGGGTCCCAGCACAGCACGGGCCTTAAAAAGAATAGAAGAAGGGGATGATCCTCATGAGACCGGTTCCTTTGGCGTCACCTGTGGCAGCGCTATGCGTGTCGTTCCTATCGGTCTGATTCATCCCGGTGATTTTAAGGGCACCCTGCCCGACGCCATAAAATCATCCCTACCAACGCATGGAACAGATGTGGCCATCTCGGCGGCTGCGGCTATTGCCTGTGCTGTTTCCGAAGCTTTGAGTAATCGTGCAACAATCGACTCGGTTATCTCAGCGGCCATACGCGGAGCACGTGATGGTTCCAAACATGGCAGACCCGCAGTTGCCGCTTCAGTTGAAAAAAGGATAGAATTGGCGCTGGATCTGGTCAAAAAAACAAAAACTTTAAAACAAGCAGGTCAAATTCTATTCGATTATATTGGCTGCGGAATGGACGCGAACGAAGTTGTTCCGGTCGTAATTGCTCTCTTTTATGCAGGAAATGGCGAGACGATGGAGTTAATCAGGGCGGGAGCCAATATTGGAGGTGATACCGACACTATTGCCGCTTTGGCTGGTGCTTTGGGCGGCGCTTTTCGCGGGATTAATTCTATTAACGCTAATTTGTTACAGGAGGCAGAAAAAATAAATAATTTGAACGTTCATAAATTAGCAAATAAGGTTATTGAGATCTCAGATGTTTTCCAAACTTTAGAGGTCTTTTGAGGTTCACATGCAGGAAGTTGATAAATATCAACTTGAGCGCATCAAAAGCGAACCGGAAAGAATAAAGGGTCTGATTATTTAAGATGAATAGAAATTTAAAAAACGCTCAATGGCATGCGAAACCTTTGAGGGCGGGTCTGACAGCTTATGTAGATCTTTCTGAGAATAACGTTCGAATCGAACAAACCGATTTAAAGGTTTATAATAAATTTATCGGCAGCAGAGGCTATGCAGCCAAACTGCTTTATGATATGAGCGGACCGGCCACCCAACCGTTTGATCCCGAAAATCCGCTTATTTTTTCTACGGGCCTTCTTACCGGTACGCCCTGGCCGACTGCATCGCGTTATCACGTTACCAGTAAATCTCCGCTAACGGGTTCTTACGGCTATGCCAATTCGGGTGGGTTCTTTGGTCCCGCTTTGCGTCATGCCGGATTCGACGCCTTAATCATTACCGGTATTGCCGCCTCGCCAAAGTACCTTCTTATAACGGAAAATGAAATTGAGATTTGCGACGCCGACCATTTATGGGGAAAAATTACCCATGAAACCGAAGAAATTCTCCAGGAGCGACACCCGAAATCCCGAGTGGCAAGTATCGGACCCGCAGGGGAAAACAGGATTCCGATCGCCAGCATTATAAACGATCTCAATCGCGCGGCGGCCCGCTGCGGCCTTGGAGCGGTAATGGGTTCCAAAAAGCTAAAGGCGATTGTAGTGGAGCGCATAAAGAAACCTGTTTATCCGGATGAATTCCGTGCGCTCGTAAAGCAAGTAATCAGGAAAGTGAATGAAAATCCCTATGCCCGTAATTTCAAACGCTGGGGCACGCCGGCGGTAATTGATCCCAAAAATATGATCGGCGATTTACCAGCGCGTAATCATCAATTGGCGCAGGTGCCTTTTGGCGACCAAGTTAACGCTAATGCCGTTGAAAAATATGTCGTTGCCAAAAAAGCCTGCTATGCCTGCCCCATAAAATGCTCCAGAATATCCAGAATTGAGCAGGGTAAATTCAAATGCGAGGTCGAAGGACCGGAATACGAAACCATTGACGCGTTCGGTCCCATGCTTTGGAACAACGACATGGAAGCGATTATTTTTGCTAATCTGCTCTGCAATCAATTCGGAATGGATACCATCTCCACGGGTGGCATAATTGCCTTTGCTATGGAATGCCGCCAGCATGGTTTAATTAAGGATGAGGACCTTTCGTTGGACTGGGGCGATACAGACAGCATTATCGGTCTGATCAAAAAAATGGCCAATGAAGAGGGGATCGGCGAATTGTTGAGCAAAGGTGTAAAAAAGGCTGCGGAGAAGATTGGCAAAGGCGCTGAGCATTTTGCATTGCATGTTAAAGGTATGGAATTACCCCGACAGGAACCGCGTATAGCTAAGGCCTTCGGATTGGGACACGGAACTTCAAATCGCGGCGCAGATCATTTATACGCATTGCCAACGATTGATATTGCCGGTCATTTTAAAGTAGCTAAAAAGTTATTTCCCGAGTTTATGCCGGATTTTATGGAGGTGACTTCGGAAGAGGGTAAACCTGAGCTGGTAAAGTTTACCGAAGCGTTCTCCGCCATCGCTGATTCAGCCGGTATCTGTAAATTTTCCTGTGTGGAAACCTACGCCCTTTATCCCGAAGACATTGCCGATGGATACAATGCCCTGGGCGTACCTCACAGTGGCGAGTCATTACTGGAAGCCGGCGAACGGATTGTGAATCTGGAAAGAATGTATAATATCCGCGAGGGTCTCAACAGAAAAGATGATTTACTTCCAAAACGATTCCTGACGGAAAGACTTAAAATAAGAAAAGATCCCGTAAATGATATTTCTCGCGAGGCTCCCGGGGCCGGCGAAAAAATTCCCGCCTCAAAAGAAGGCCACCTGATTAATGAAGAAGCCATGCTGGATCGTTATTACCGGTTACGGGGCTGGGATTCAAATGGCATCCCAACCGCTGAAAAATTGAAGTCGTTAGAACTTGACGATTTGATTCCGGATTTGGAGTAAATTGTGTATTTACTTACTGATCCCGACAAATGCACCGGCTGCGGTCTTTGTGAACTGGCTTGTTCATTTCATAATGAAAATATCTTTGCCCCGTCTCTTTCACGAATCAGCGTGCTCCGGCAGTATATGAAAGGTGTATTTATCCCCTTAAGTTGCGCTCAGTGTGAAGAACCCATGTGCGAGCCGACCTGTCCGCTGGGAGCGATCTCACAGAATACCGGCACTGGTGCCTGGGAGGTGAATGCCGATCAATGCCAGGGATGTAAAATGTGCCTGTTGGTTTGCCCGTTGGGAGGCATGGGATTTAATATGGAAAAAGGCGTTGCGGTAAAATGCGATTTTTGCGGCGGTAATCCGGAGTGCGTTAATTTCTGCCCCACAGGAGCTTTGGAAATTATTGAAGATGAGCAATTGACAGTAATAAAAAAGAGAAAAAACCTGAAGCGTATGGCGGAAATTTTGACTTCTTTGGCTAAATAATTGAAGCGCATAAGAAAAAGGTAATAGTTCAGCCACGAAGACACAAAGACACAAAGAATGAACTATAAGAAACTGTCAAAGAAAGAAGAAAAAATTGCAAAACATATTGTAGATTCAGCATTTACAGTACATAAAAACTTAGGCCCAGGTTTACTTGAGAAAATTTATGAAGTATGTTTCTGTCATGAACTATATAAGAGAGGATTGCAATAGCAAAGACAAGTTTATCTTCCAATAGTTTACGATGGGATTGAATTCGATGAAGGATTAAGGTTGGATGTTCTGGTTGAGGGTTTAGTTATCTGCGAATTGAAAGCAAGAGAAGAAACAAATCCAGTATGGGAGGCACAAATACTGAGTCATTTAAATTTAACGAAAAAACGGCTTGGATTTCTTATTAACTTTAATGTTGCTCTTATTAAAAACGGAATAAAAAGAATTATTTTATAAACTTAGCGCCTTAGTGTCTTCGTGGCTGTTTTTTTTGATAAGAGGGTGGTGAACTATTACGAAATGACTATGAATAAATCTAAACCGTTTAAAACTATCGGAATTATTACCAATCCCTTTGCCGGGAAGGGTGAAAATTCGAATAAAAAATCATTTAATGATCTGGTGACTAAATTGGCCTCATATCATTTATTAATTGCTTCCGGAAGCATGGGTGGTGAATTTTTGCCCCAGTTGTCACAAAACCAGAAAGTAATAGGAGAACAACGCTATTTCGACCGCAGAGACACTATTGCAGCAGCACAGGAAATGACACTCAATAACGCCGACCTGTTAATCGGTATCGGGGGTGATGGCACGTTAGCAGATATAGCCTATGGAGTTTATCAAATCGGGAAAAATATTCCTGTTTTAGGTATCGGTTTAGGTTCTACAAATGTTGGTTCTTTAATTCGATACAGGGTTGCCGACCTGGATAATCTTGATTTGGAAAATTTAAAAGAAAAAAATTTAAACTGCGTATTGGCTTTTCATCAGGAGAGGTTAATTGGACTGGGATTTAATGACTGCGTCTTTAGCACTACCATCGTAGGCACTTTAAATGGCGAGATAACTGATCTGGATGCTGCGCTAAGGCTCAAAGGTCATAAGAAGCCTGTCCAATCGCAGCCAGTCGGGACGCCGCAGACTGAAGTCTTAAAAAATGGCAAAGCTGTGATTAAAGGCAGTGAACAAAAGATTGGACAAATTATCGCCGGGCCGCTGGATAATCGTTATTTGGGGAAAGCAGTGAGCGGCTTACTGTGCTGGGGACCTTTTACAAATCATGGGGCGGCTTTAACGATAAGCCCCATACCCCTTGTTCAGGTGAATATTAATGAAGAGATGATGAAGCAGGTAGACCCCTTGCATATATCACAAATTCTGTTCAATGAAGACGATTGCCTGCAAGTGAGGGGAATGAAACCGGGCGCCGTTCTTTGCCTGGATGGTAATCCTCATTTAGTGCTCAACGAAGATGATAAAATCAAAATTATATTTAAAAAAAACGCCATTAAAACATTAAGGTAATAATATGCTGGGAAAAACAATTCGCCTCAACCGGCTTTTTAAACGCTCGAAAGCCCTGATTA
The DNA here is from genome assembly GCA_030622395.1 of Calditrichaceae bacterium. Taxonomy (GTDB): domain Bacteria; phylum Calditrichota; class Calditrichia; order Calditrichales; family Calditrichaceae; genus JAUXGF01. Next base: position 23 of record JAUXGF010000119.1, on the reverse strand, counting down.
TGGCGCTGGATTACGGTCTGTTT
>JAUXGF010000483.1 GCA_030622395.1 Calditrichaceae bacterium | reverse complement strand
CATTAGAGCAGGGCACATACTGTGTTCATTACCGTACGGATGACAGTCATTCCTATTATGATTGGAATGACAAAACGCCGGACGATATGATTAATTGGGGCGTAACAATTTATCTTTTAGATAATGAATAGTTAAAGGGGTTAATTATGAAATATATTTATCAATTTTTTAGCGTTATCTTTTTTACATTTGCCGCCAGTCACTCTTCTTTCGCCTCTACGCTGGAAGAGACATTTAAAAAAAGAATTCCACTGGATGGAAAAACACTTTTAGAGGTTTATAATAAAAACGGCAATATTAACATCAGCAGTTGGGATAAGGACGAAGTTGAGATTACGGCTTACAAAAAAGTCCATGCAGGCGACTGGGATTCCGCCAAAGAGATGATGGCGGATCTAACAATTAAAATTAAAGAATTTGAAGATAAAATTGTTGTTGAGACTAATTATCCAAAAAGAAATAAAAGGGAAGGCGGTTTCTTCTCCTGGTTATTTGGTATGGGTAGCGGCGGGACTTCAGTAGAATATGAAATTAAAATTCCTAAAAAATTAGATCTGAATCTTAATTCAACTAACGGCGGTATTTATGTAAAAGAAACCCAGGGTCTGATACGCCTTGAGACAACAAACGGTAAGATTGAAGCCGAGGATATCACCGGTTCAATTCGATCTGTAACAACTAATGGTTCTATTAAAGCCTTCTTTAAAAATATTTTTCCAGATGAAGATATGAGTTTTAAAACCACAAACGGCTCAATAAAAATCTACCTGCCGGAAGACACTAACGCCGAAATTGAAGCCCGTACTACTAACGGCAGCGTTAAATGCGATTTATCTGTGGAAGAAAGTTTTTACAAGTCTAAACGCAAGTTAAAATGTACAATCAATAAAGGCGGGCCTCGTATCTATTTAAAGACAACTAATGGAAGTATTTCTATTCGCGAAAATTGAATTGTAAAAATTTTATCCAACGATTGTAATTAATGAATTATTGAATTGATGGATTAGCGGAATAATGATATTGTGGTAATAATGATTTTTGTGATATAGTTGTAAATGCTATAATTTAGTATTCTCCCGCAAGAATTCCTTCAAAGCGCTATCCCGCTTTTTTAACCATTCAGCCACTCAACATTGGTTTGAGTAAAGCAAATCATCTAATGAACAAAGGTTAACTATTAAATCATCATATCTGCGTTTACAGGATTGTTTTATTTTCGGGCTTATAAGAAAATTATCACCTTCAGGATACAGGGAACGAAATACTCGCAGCGTTTTAGGATCAAACTGATCCGGATTAATTTTGCATTCCATTGTATGTACTTTTCCTTTTGGCGCTTTAATTATGAAATCAATTTCACGGTTAGATTTATCACGCCAGTAATAAATGTTAGAGGAATAGAAACGCGTTCGCAAAACATCGAGTGCAACATGTTCCCAAAGCAAACCGCGGTCGTCATCTCTGATGCTTTCCCAGCCTTTAACAAAGGAGACAAATCCGGTATCAAAACCATAACATTTTGGCCTGCGGGTAATTTCGCGCCGACCGCCTCCGTGAAACGGTGGAAGCATAAAAACAGCGTGTGCAATACTCATCGCTTCTATATGCGCCTTTACTGACGGTCTGCTAAGTTCGCTTAGTTTTGCCAGATTAGTATAATCGATAAGACCCCCGCTTTGACGCAACAAGAGGTGTAACAGTTTTATAAATCCAATTCTGTTTCGTATACCAAAAAGTTCCTGTATATCACGAGCGTAAAAACTATCGATCCATTCAGAAAAAAAAGAGGCGTCTTTCTTCTCTGATAGCAATATTTCGGGCAATCCGCCATGTAGCAGACGATGATCCAAATTCTTTAAATCAAAAACGGATAAACATTCATTCCACAAAACAGGAGGCAGGTATATAAGTTGTTTCCTACCTGTTAAGCTGTCGCGAAATTTTTTAGTCGCCGCCAAAGTGGATGAACCGGTCGCCAGAATTTTTAAGTGAGGATATTCGTCTGCAGCAATCTTTAGCAAACGACTGGGGTCTTCAACACGATGCACCTCATCGAAAATAACTATCGAGCGTTTATCCAGACTTTCATAAAAATACTCCGGATCGTCCAATCTTCTTATAACTGACGGCAGGTCACAGTTGAGAAAAATTGTATCCGGAAACATTTTTGCCAGCGTAGTTTTGCCGACTCTTCGCACTCCGGAAAGCCAGGCAATGGGGCGGCTCTTCCAGACCTGTTTAATACGTTCAATCCAAAAAGGACGATTTTTCATTACAAAACCCTATTTTACAAATAGACGACCAAATGTAAAATATAAATACGTTCTAATCAAGTTAATTTATAAATAATACATAACAGCTCATTCGAGTGGCGGCGGAATCTATTAGATAAAAGTTGTTTGCCCCGATTCTCGGGATTAAAAAAACTAACAAATAAATCCCAAAGGCTGCAAATCATTTCAATTTGATTATATAAAGTAAGGGCACAATTTGGCTCAGTTGCAAATTTAGGGGGGCAACTTTAATACCTCCTGAATTTACTAATTTAATTGTTTTTCTATTCCATCCTTATTTTTAGATAATTTAATAAGGTTTTTGATTTTTTGTGT
>JAUXGF010000292.1 GCA_030622395.1 Calditrichaceae bacterium | reverse complement strand
ACACAAAAAATCAAAAACCTTATTAAATTATCTAAAAATAAGGATGGAATAGAAAAACAATTAAATTAGTAAATTCAGGAGGTATTAAAGTTGCCCCCCTAAATTTGCAACTGAGCCCTGAATGCTGATTGCTTTTAGGACGCCTTCGTAAATCGTTACTATAATATTACTGATTCAGTTATTTCATCTGAACGCTGATATTTGAATTCTGCGGTTAAAAGATAAGTTAAAAGAAGTATACTAAAATATTTTATCCTTTTTATATTTTTGTAATGACTGGAATGATCCCAACATTGATTAACAATTTGCCGCAAAACCGGAAACACCTCAATAATATTTTTAACCTCGTCAGCATAAACATTTTGTTTTGAATAAAGATATTTCCGCACCCTTTTTAAAACCTTTGGTCCAAGGAAAGTAAACCAAATAGTCATTATTAAAATTGACCGTATTATCATAATTAAGGCGGCTGAGCCCTGACTTTTTTCAAAAATCGGGAATATATAAGAAAGTATAATTATTAAAACCGCCATAATAAAAATAATATTGGAAAGCCGCAAAAAACGATGAAGGCGTTTTTTTGGTTTTGATATATTTGAGTTTTTTCCTTCATATAAAGGGATAAACATATTCCGTTTTTGGCGCAGTTCGATTTTAATTTTATCAGCGGCAATCGGGCCGAAAATACCAGCCGCAATCCCCATTAATAAATGCAGTCCAACATAAATTGAAACTAACAGGACGCTTAAACTAAACGCAGATTGTGTTGAGGGATTAATCATAAATTGTTTAAGTACATAATTCCCAAACAAATCGATAGAATTCCAGAGATTATTCCCAAAAACCACGGTTAAGGCAACCAACATTTGCAGCGATGATTGCAGCATGGCAAAGATTCCCAGTGATATTGACGCAACCTTGGGATATTTTAACCAACGGAAAAGAAACTCTCCCATTAAACCCTGCATGCCTACGGCGAGATAAGCGTTTACCGGCGTATGCGGGCTTATTAACGCTTTCACTATCATTACAATCAGAGTCGCTTTTAATATTGTTCCCTTTTTTTGGGAGAAGAGCGCTAACAGCGTTATAAAAATTACCGCGCTGCCGCCGATAAACAAGCCTGTAAAAGGAATTTTAAAGGCGTGTAAAACACCGCCTAAAGCCGCTTCGCTAAGCGCCCATAAAGCGGTGATTCTTTCTGTTATATGAAGTTGATTAATAGTAATTTTCTGTTCGTTGTGTTCAATAAAGGGAATATGATTCATAATTATTTATTCAAATATAGCAATTCATTATTTCAAATACAGGACAATCCAATCCATAAATCCAATTCTTCAATCTTTCATTCTTTAAAGACCTCAAAGGTTTAAGAAAACCTTTGAGGTCTCTTTCATCACTCCATCACTCCAACACTCCAGTACTCCAATTCTTCCTGAACTCAAGGATAAATACGCTGCATTAAACGCGGAAATGGGATTGTTTCGCGGATATGCTTTATTCCGCAAATCCAGGCAACGGTGCGCACAATGCCCAAACCAAATCCTGAATGCGGAACCGAACCGTATTTTCTTAAATCCAGATACCAATTAAACGCTTCAACCGGAAGCTTATGTTCTTTAATACGTTGTAATAATAGATCATAATCATCTTCACGTTGGGATCCGCCTATAATTTCGCCGTAGCCTTCAGGCGCCAGCATATCCATAGCCAGGGCATATTCAGGTTCTTTATGATCACGCTTCATGTAAAAGGCTTTTATTGCCGCCGGATAGTGATGAACGATAACCGGGCGGTCAAATTTTTCGGAAATAACCGTTTCATCAGCGCCGCCAAAGTCATCCCCATCTTTAAAATCAATATTATTTTTATGCAAGATTTCCACCGCCTCTTTATAATGCAGTCTTGGAAACGGCGGAATGATTTTTTCTAATTTAGAAATATCGCGTTCAATAACTTCCAATTCATTTTTGCGATTTTTCAAAACGCTTTGAACAAGATGGGAAACAAATTCTTCCGCTAACTGCATGTCCTCATAAAGATCACAGAAAGCGACCTCCGGCTCGATCATCCAAAACTCGGTTAAATGCCTGCGTGTTTTAGATTTTTCAGCGCGAAAAGTTGGACCAAAGCAATAGATTTTACCAAAAGCCATAGCCGCCGCCTCGCCATACAATTGACCGCTCTGCGTTAAATAGGCGCTGCCTCCAAAATACTCTGTTTCAAATAAGGTAGTTGTTCCTTCTGCCGCATTAGGAGTAAAGATAGGGGTGTCGATTAGAGTAAAGCCGCGGTTATCAAAAAAGTCACGGGCGGCGCGGATAATTTCATGACGTATGCGTAAAATGGCGTGCTGTCTGGTAGAACGCAGCCATAAATGGCGGTGATCCATTAAAAAATCAGTGCCATGCTCTTTTTTTGTAATTGGATATTCTTGAGCAATTTGTATTATTTCAATCTCTTTGACTTGAAGTTCAAAACCAAGAGGAGATCTTTTATCCGCCGCCACAGTACCGGTTACCCTTAAAGAACTTTCCTGCGTTAATTTATCCGCATTATTAAAAGTTTCTTCGGAAACATCATTTTTAAAAACAACGCATTGTATAGTTTCCGACCCGTCGCGGACTAACAAGAAACGCAATTTTCCGCTTGAACGCATGTTGTATAACCACCCTTGAAGCGTAACCTCTTTACCTTCGTATTTACTAATTTCGGCAATCTTAACAAATTTCGGCATATTTTTCTTATCCTCTTTTAAAATCCAATATTTAATTAATAAAATCGAATATAACCAACCGGTAAAAACTTATCAAGAATTTTACGGAGATCACGCTCTTCTAAAAAAGCATCCGGCATATAAATACAGCGGTTATCAAGCCGGCGGCGTCAGCCATCAATCCCGCTGTAAGAGCGTAGCGGGTTTTACGGATTCCTACAGAGCCGAAATAAACAGCCACCACATAAAAGGTAGTTTCCGTACTGCCAAACATAGTTGAAGATATAAATCCGATTAATGAATCAACGCCGTAAGTGTTCATTAAGTCCGTCATTACGCCTACAGAGCCGCTTCCGGACAGGGGACGCATGAGCGCCATAGGCAATACTTCAGAGGGCATGCCAATCAAATTAGTTACCGGCTTAAGCAAATATGTTAAAACATCCAATGCGCCGCTGGCTCGAAACATGGCAATCGCCATTAACATAGCGACTAAAAAAGGAATAATTTTAACGCCGATATTAAATCCTTCTTTGGCGCCTTCCACAAATTTTTCATAGACTTTTACTTTTTTAATACCGCCGTAACCGATAAACACAAAAATAATCAAAGGAATGGCAATTATGGAAAGCCAATCAATGGCAAGTTTAATGGATTCCATTTTGACCTCCATGTTCAGCAGTCGCTGAATTTTTACTATTTTTCTTTTGGAAATACTGGATTAGCTTAACTGTTGTAACTCCGACAATAGTTGCCATTGAGGCGGCGATAATTGACGGTATAACGATCATTTGAGGATTACCTGAACCTAATGAGGCGCGGATTGCTATTGCTGTTGCGGGGACAATGGTTATGGCGCTGGTATTGATTACCAAAAAAGTGATCATATCATCGCTCGCCTGTCCTTTTTTAGGATTTATTTTATCTAATTCTTCCATAGCTTTCAGTCCCAGCGGCGTTGCGGCGTTGCTGAGTCCCAGCATATTCGCCGCAATATTCATAATCATTGCCCCAATAGAGGGGTGATCAGATGGAATGGAAGGAAAAAGACGCTTAGTAATCGGACGGACAATTTTGGCAATTATATGTATCATACCCGCTTCTTCAGCTACTTTCATTATGCCCAGCCACAAAGCCATAACGCCGATCAAGCCAATGGCTATTTTAACAGCCCGTCCAACCGCTTCAATGGCTGCGGAAGTAACCTGACCTAATTTTGTATCTTCATTCAAATTACGCTGTGTTTCGGTCTGACGCTCTTTTTCCGGCGTAGCGGTCTCGTGGTAGATATCCGAACCTGCGGCAATCAGCAGGCTTAAAATAATCATCCAAAGCCAGATATGATTTAACATGCTTTCTCCTTTTCAATTATTAATAATATTGCTTATGGACTATAATCAGCTTGTTTACTTTAAAGTTTAAAGTGAACTAAAGTGCCTAAAATGAACTAAAGTTAGAAGAATGGAAATTTGTTTTTACTACGCCTTCGGAAAAGGGATGCCTGCGGCAAGGCATTCTTCCCAAATAGTCGTGTCAGAAATTCCCCTCTTGTTGGAGCGAAGTGGAAAGGGGCTAACCCCGAAGTATCGGGATGCAAGCAGGGGTGTGTTATTAACTTCCCCGAATAATTGGGATTGTCCCAATGCATCGGGGTGAGTTTTCTTCTAACGACTTAAAAATGATAATTATTTTTTATGTACCCTTCAAGTAAGGATTTAGATTATTTAACGTTATCCATTTAGAATTTATTTCACATTAAATTATATGGTGACGTCTATCACAATAACAAATTATAATATTCTTTAAATAAAGCTAATCAAATCATTCCTACCGGTCGAACGTAGTAATATAACAAAACATAAAGATACGAGGCAAAGGATTGCAAAATAATATCCAATTTGATAAAAACTTTACTCTAAAGTTAACCGACCGTTTTGACAGCGTTTT
>JAUXGF010000463.1 GCA_030622395.1 Calditrichaceae bacterium | reverse complement strand
TGATATATAAGGGCTCGTGATTTTGAAAAAGCTGATTTTGGGGAGCAAGTGTCAAACATGAGATATATGCCTAAGTTAACGAATATGGGATTAGTGGTGGGTCTTAATATTTCAATCTATGGGATGGAACAAGGACGACTTTACTGCAGAGCAGTGCTCCACTTTCCAGTATTCCATTCTTCCATCAATTCAATAATTCAATAATTCAATTCTTCCCCATTCCACCACCCCAATTCTTCTCCAAACCATTACTCCATTACTCCATCAATCCAGTACTCCAATTCTTCACAAATCCACTTTACAACGCAGCGCCAACTTTTGTGCTTTTTTTCGCAGCTCCAATAAAAAATTATCATTCCGAGCTATGCCCTTCTCCGCTGTATCTAAAATATCGTAATACAAATTCCAGCCGCTCTTCTCTTTTTCATATTGTTTGATTAACGGATTGGGTTCATCATTCAAATACCCGATAATTTCGGACAATCTCTTGCCGCCCATTTTTAGAAATTCCAGCGCCTGATTATTTTCATGTTTACCAAACATAGAAGCCGCCTTCAAGGAAAAACGTAAATACACAATCGTCAATGGTATATCCGAAACAAAGCAGCCGGTAAAAGGATCAATGGCTTCCTTAATTTCCCCAACAGTCCAGGGTAAAGCGCGGGCATAATAAGAAAAGAGCAAAATCCTTATGTAATCGCCAATCATTTTACCAACCGCCGCCGATTCAATCGCTTGTCCGGCAAAAGCCTTTTTATCATGGCGCATAATTAAACCGGCTTTATGCACATATCTTAAAACAGGCGAACCTTCAAACAAAACTGACAGCAAATAAGCCTGATCTTCTGCCCGTCCAATCATAACCGGCGTAAAAGGACGGTAACGCCGCAGCGCGTCAATTAAAATACCGTTAGTTCCGCCTGTTACATGAATGCGTTGTATTACCTGTTTATTTTCGATGCAGTTATCATCATAGCGGATCATCATTTCGGCTTCGGTGGAAAGCGCCTGCGGCAGACGGCTGTAAAAGATCAGTTCATCGGCAGAACAACTTGCTTCTTCCGGAAATCGAACATCAGGGTAAAACAACGAATGCTTAATATCACCGGCATTGACTAACGCCCCGGCAATCATTCCTAATTGGACAGTTCTTCCCCAATAATCAATGCCCTTAGCCCCCCAAAGCGGCGTTTTAAAATGATCTAATGCAGAATAGCCGCTTTGACGAGCTAATTCTTTCTGCGGAAAAACCTGATCCAAATCTATTTTGAATGTCGCCTTTATTTGAGGATTGATAAACACCTGCCAGAATGCGGCAATGGCTTTTAAGAATGTGTAATGCCTGCCATACTCTCCATCAACGCCAAAAATTTCATTTAATTTGGAAGTATCTTTATTGACTAAATATTTTTGGGCAACAGGTATTAAAATTTCTTTTAATAATCTTTGGGCGTCCGATTCGCTAAAGATGTACACGTCAAGATTTTTTATTTTTGTTGATTTTTTATATTCCTGCTCAAAATATTCTTTAATAATTTCATGCAAACCATTATGAGTAGTTGAGGCGGAAAGCAGGCAGGTCAATTTACTATTTTTAGCCGCATTCCCCTTCTCCTTTTCAAAGCGCATCATTTCATCCAAACCGTTTATTCCGTAAAGCGCTTCGTTCTCTTCCGGGCTTACGCCGATTGGAATAGGGTGATCATACCAATACTGTTGATCTTCCGTCATAACCTGTCTTAGCTTTTTTTTGATTGAATCTGAAATAGATAAACTATCTATGCCGCTTTCTTTTAGAGGAACAGCAGCCAAAATATTGGAAGTGAATAAAATTTCTTTAACCGGATTTGTAATGGGTTTTTTATTTAAACTTGTTATGGATATTTTCCGTTTTTCTCTAATCTTTTGAACCTGTTCTTTTCTGCCGGTTTCATCCGTAAGCGATACCCCCTCCGGGAAAAAAAGTTCTCTTAACCTCTCAAGCGCTTCTTTTTGATTGATTATATTTTCGGCGTCTGATAAGCAATCAATTAATTGACTTATTTTTTTTTCAAACTGCGGATTTTGATTTGAATAACTTAAAATTTCTTTATTGATTAATTCAAGCCCGTTTTGGTAAAAACTAATTATATTTTTCCAGCGGGCTTCTTTTTTTAAATCATTAAAATATTGTTCCGCCTCTTTACAGCGCTCATTAGATTTCCCAGCTAAGATAATCAAAAAGGCGGCGTTAATTTTTTGTGCGGTTTCCTCTTCCGACTTCGCCTTTATTTCAAACTGTTTAATAATATTAACGTCAGCGATACAGGGAAACCGCTTATCCGCATTAATCAAATATTGCAGGACTAATTGAAATTTTTCATTCATATAACTTTTTACCCTAAATTCATATTCCGATTTCGAGGATGTTTTTTTGCCACAAAGGCACAAAGACTCAAAGATAAAATAATTGATTCTTTGCCTGCCCCTGCCTCCCGATTAATCGGGACGGTGTCTGCAGGCGCGTCGCCTTATGCCACAGGCATCACTGTGTGAGTGGCCATAAAATTTCATACCGCCCCGATGGGGCTTCCCCCTTTTGGGGGGTTATTTTTTTCTATAAACATTTCGTCCCGCTGGGACTAAAGAATTATCCGGCTTAATGTTGGTGAACCATAATTGGATTTATATTCCCATCATATGTATCATCCCGACCAGTCGCATAACTCTGATATAAGAAAATTCCTGATTCTCGCGCAGCGACCCCC
>JAUXGF010000202.1 GCA_030622395.1 Calditrichaceae bacterium | reverse complement strand
GTTCCGCTTTTTACGTCAGCCATAATTTTTTGCACCCGATCCCAGACCTGCTGTTTACGCTCTCCGCCAAAATACCCGTTGCGAAAATCCTTAGCCGGAAAAGTTGTATCCGGTTTAATATTGCCGGTTAAGGAGCCTTCGTCAAAGGGCACACGGGCAATAACGCTGATTTGATTTTCTAAACAAAAAGGTAATAATTTATCTACAGGCGATTGATCAAATATATTAAAGATTACCTGAAAAGAATCAATCAGTCCCGTCTTACCCGCTTCAATGCCGTTTTCCGCTTGATGGTCATTAATGGAAATTCCAAAGAAGCGCACCTTGCCCTCTTGTTTCAATTTCAAAACCGCCTCTTTCCATTCATCCTGTTCAGCCCATTTATCATTCCAAACGTGAAACTGCTGCAAGTCGATATAATCGCGTTTCATATTGCGCAGGCTCTTTTCGGTAATAGAAATGATTTGCTCTTTGGGAAATGATTCTTTTAAAGTCGATTCATCCCTTGCCGGCCATTCAAATCTTTTTGATGGGATTTTTGATGTAATAAACAATTCCTTGCCGGTTTCGCGTTCGGCTTCGGCGATTAATTTTTCGCTGTGTCCCATACCATAAACAAGGGCGGAGTCAAAAAAATTAATACCGGATTCAATTGCTTTGTGCAGCGCTTTTTTCGACTCGCTGTCTTCAGCGCCGATCCATAATGTTTTCCCAATACCCCAGCCGCCGAAACCCAGCAGGGATACTTGAACTTCCGATTTAGCAAACGGTTTATATTGCATGATGATTTCCCCTGTGTTTGATTATGGATTATTCATAAATTATTGCCACCCACAAAGTGGTCGCTATGTGAAAAGGCACCCCCCGATTAATCGGGATGCAAGCAAAGGCACGAAGGAACAATAAGATAGAAGATAATTGAATTTCAAACTCAGCTTTATGCTATCAGTTTATAAATACTATTCTAATTCATAGTTTTTTAATACTTTGTGCCTTTGTGTCTTCGTGGCGAAATAATGACAATACTCTTCATCATTAATTTCCAAATATCGTGATTTACTTTATTCTTTAAATATTCAGTTTCCCCGCATTTTGACTTTCAATTTTTCAATGGATAAAAGAATTACCTCATTAGTGGCGGGCAGGGAAAATTCCGGTTCAAATTGGTGATTGCCCACAGCGGAAACAGCGTCTTTAATTGCCAGCCAGGCAGAGAGCGCCAGCATAAAAGGAGGCTCGCCCACAGCCTTGCTTTTACGAATCGTGCCGGGATTGGGAACGCCCTCTATCAGCTTGCTTCTAAAATCTTTAGGGATATCCTTTACAGAGGGAATTTTATAAGTATCCGGCGAATGATTAAGCAGGCGGCCTTTTTCGTCCCATTTACATTCTTCCGTTGTGCACCAGCCTACGCCCTGAATATAAGCCCCTTCAATTTGCCCGATATCAAGACCGGGGTTGATCGAATCGCCCACGTCGTGCAAAATATCTGTGCGCAGAATTTCATGAAAGCCGGTAAGCGTATCGAGCAGGACTTCCGTTACAGCCATCCCAAAAGCAAAATAATGAAACGGTTTGCCTTTGCCTTTTTGACGGTCAAAGTCAATATTCGGTGTTCGATAGTAACCGGTGGCGCTTAGACTGATTTGGCTTACGTAACAGACGGGGATTGCCTGGACAAAAGATATTTTCCGGCCGGGATTTTGCGAATCATAAATCCAATCATTTTTAAAAACAATATTTTCCGGCCTGGATAAATTATCAGAATTATTTTTATTAAAATGATCAGCAATTACATTTGAAATTCTTGCTTTAAGTTTTTCCATAGCGTTACGAACAGCCATGCCGTTTAAGTCCGTTCCTGTTGAAGCGGCTGTCGGCGATGTGTTGGGCACTTTTGACGTGTTGGTCGGGCTGAGCTTGATTTTATCCAAACTTACTCCCAATTCCGCCGCGGCTATCTGTTGGATTTTAGTATCCAGACCCTGCCCCATTTCCGTACCGCCGTGATTGACTAACACTGTGCCGTCTTGATAAATATTAACCAACGCCCCTGCTTGATTCAAAAAAGCCGTAGTAAAAGAAATGCCGAATTTAACCGGAGTAATTGCCAATCCTTTTTTATAAAACTCATTTTGAGAATTGAATAAATCAATCTCTTTACGCCGTTTTTTATATTGCGATGATTCCATCAACTGTTCGTAAAGGATAAACAAATGATTGTTTTCAACAGTTTGTCCGTAAGGGGTAATATTGCGTTCGTTAATGCCGTAAAAGTTTTTATAACGGATTTCTGCGGAGTCTTTATGCAAAAAGCGGGCGATGCGGTCAATAATCGTTTCCATAGCAGCCATGCCCTGCGGACCGCCAAAGCCGCGAAAGGCGGTATTAGAAGGCAGGTTGGTTTTCCAGACGCGCCCTTTAATTGACATATTCGGAATGTAGTAAGCGTTATCGGCATGCAGCATAGCGCGTTCCAAAATTGCAAAAGACAAATCCGTAGCTGCCCCGCCGTCGCTGTTTTGCTCTACTTTTACCGCTGAAATTACGCCTTGCTTATCAAACCCGGCTTCGTACTTTATTAAAAATGGATGGCGTTTTCCGGTCATTATCTGATCGTCATCGCGGAACAAACGGATTTTAACCGGTCTTTTAACCGCTTGCGCCAAAAGCGCCGCCCATCCGGCGATGTGATGTCCCTGGGTTTCTTTACCGCCGAAAGCGCCGCCCATCCGGCGTACTTCAACCACTACCTCGTTTCGGGGAATATCCAACAGCCCGGCAATAATCGCCTGAGTCTCCGAAGGACTTTGCGTGGAACTGATAACCGCCATTTCTTTACCTTCGCCGGGAGTACAAAGCGCAGCCTGCGTTTCCAAATACCAGTGCTCCTGCGCGCCAGTAAATAATTCTCCTTTAATAGTATGCGTGGATGATTTCAATGCTTGTTCGACGTCGCCGCAGGCAATCTTTCTTTCAGCTCCCATCAAGCTGTTTTTAGTCATAGCCGATTCGATATTTAGAATGGCGCCCAATGGTTCATATTCTATTTTAATCAATTTTTCAGCCCGCCGGCATAAGGCGTCATTTTCTGCGGCGATAAGAAAAACCGCCTGTCCGATGAAATTAACGGCGCCTTCCGCTAAACAAGGTTCATCGTGTACAATCGCTCCTAATTGGTTGTTCCCGGGGATATCCTCAAAACACAGTACGGCGTGAACTCCCGCTAACTGCCGGGCAGCCTTTAAATCAAACGATTTTATACGGGCATGAGCATGAGGACTGTAAACCACCTTTCCCGTTAAAAGCTGATTGTTAGCCGGAATATCATCCACGTAAACAGCTTCGCCGCTTACGTGTTTATGCGCGCTGTCGTGCGGTATTTGTTTTTTCATTTTTGACCTCTTAATCCCCTCCTTACTAAGGAGGGGACACAGGGGTGGTTAAAAATCTGCACAAATGAATTAACTACAATATTTTTGTCCGCTATGCTCTAATTGTATCACCCCAAAATTTCAACAATAAATTCCGCGCTGCAATGCTGCGAAACTCAGCCCCGGAGCGGGCGTCGGAAATAGGCTTAAAATCTTTATCAAATAATGGCATAGCTTTTTCTACTGTTTCGCGCTTCCATGCTTTACCTTTTAAAAACGCTTCTACTGATTCTGCCCGTTTAGTCATTTCCGCCATGCCGCCGTAAATTATTTTAATTGAATCAATCAATCCATTCTTATTCAATTCCAGGCGGAAAGCCGCGCTCACTGTGGAAATATCCATGTCTTTGCGTTTGGAAACTTTATACGATTTTATCAATGCGCGGTTATTAATTTTTGGAATCCTAACGCCTTTTATGATTTCATTTTTCCGCAGGACGGTTTTGCGGTAACCGGTGATAAAACTATCCATATCAACCAGCCTTTCACCCTTTGCCGATTGTAAAACTACCTGGGAGTTATAAGCCGTCAGAACAGGCAGCAAATCACCGATCGGCGAAGCGCTGCCTAAGTTGCCGCCGATTGTAGCCAGATTGCGTATCTGTTTTGAGCCAAACACCGCGCCCATCTGATAAAGCGCCGGAAAAGATATTTTTGAAAATTGCATTACTTCATTAACCGGTACGCCGCCGGCAAAATAAATACTATCCCGCTCTTCTTTGATTTCCTTTAATTCGGCGATATTTGAAACATCGATTATTTCTTTGATAAGTTCGTGCCCTTTGGTTACGCGAAGCGCTGCGTCTGTGGCGCCGTTGATAATCAGCGCTTTCGGGAAACCAGTCCTTAAATTTAAAAGTTCGTTTAGATTGACGGGCAAATAATATTTTTGGTTTTCAGTTTCGATGTAAAGCGAGTCTTTTGGTATGGACTTAAGCATTTTAACAATTTCTTTTTCCTGCTTTGAAAAATGATCTTCCATTGGGGTTTTAAGCGCTTTTTGGGCTGCGTCGATAATCGGTTTGTATCCTGTGCAGCGGCATAAGTTTCCGGTTAAGGCGTCTTCGATTTCAGCGCGGGGGGGGCGGCGGCTGTTTTTATAAAGAGCGAATAAAGACATAACAATGCCCGGCGTGCAAAAACCACATTGACTGGCGTTTAAATCAACCATTGCCCGTTGCACCGGGTGCAGTTTACCTTCCGGCGATTTAATGTTCTCAACGGTAATTAGCTGCTTGCCATGGGTTTTCGGTAAAAAAATCAGGCACGAATTAACTGCGCTGTATTTGATTTTTCCAGCGGCGGTAAGTTCAGCTAATACAACCGTGCAGGCGCCGCAGTCTCCTTCGCCGCAGCCTTCTTTTACTCCTTTATGATTGGGCAGACTACGCAGATAATTTAATACTGTTGTTGTAGGCGTGTGCTTTAAATTATTTTTAAAATCGATTGTTTTAATTTTGCCGTCTAAAACAAAGAAAATGTTGGACTGCATAAAAAGTTACCTTATAAAAAAGAAAGAATTTAAAACTATGCCACAAAGGCACGAAGACACAAAGAAAAAATAATTAATAAGACATTAACTTTTTTTACAAAGCGACCGTTTGCGTGGGCGTCTTAGCCTGCCCCTGCCTGTCGGCGCCTTTGTGTCTATATCCTCATGCAGGGACAACGAATGATGCATGAATGTATCCCAACTCATCCCCCGGCCCCTTCTCTTTTCAAAGAGAAGGAGAGTCTCCCTCTCTTTTTGAAAGAGAGGGGGCAGGGGGTGAGTTCCCCGCTGATAAAATTAATATATAAATCAACAAATAAAAATCAATTTTTAAAATATTCTTATTTATCATCTTCATTTCTAAAAATCTAAGTCTAATAAAAATATCTTGACAAATAAATTATTTTAGTTATATTCTACTACAAATATAGTAGACAAACTAATTTAATAGGAGTAGTTCGTGTCAAATTTAAAAATTTATCTTTCCCCCTTAGAATGGGAGATAATGAATATTATTTGGGAATTGGGGGGCGGCCCGTCTGTCCGCGAGGTATTGGATAAATGTTATCCCAATGGAGAAAAAGCATATACCACTGTGCAAACAGTAATGAACAATCTTGAAACAAAAGGTTATTTACAAAAAAATAAAATCGGCCTGGTAAATTTTTATAAACCGCTAAAAAAGCGAAAGGAGTCGTTAAAAAAAGAAACGTCAAAATTTGTTGAAAAGGTTTTTGGCGGATCCTTTCAAAGCCTTGCTAATTATTTAATAGATTCGAAGTCGCTTACCGATGAAGAAATCGCCGATTTAAAAAAGATTATAGAACAAAGAGAACGGTAGTGTTATCTAGAAAAATAGGGATATGAAAAAATGAAAAAGGAGCTATAATGAATATAGCAATATAATAGTTCTATGAGGCATTTTTTTACCCATCCCCCGGTCCCGAAAAATCGGGATGAAAGAATCTGTATGTATTGTATTATTCATAAGTATGAAAATACCAGTATTCCCTTCCCTATTGAATTTAGGGAAGGGTTAGGGATGGGTAAG
>JAUXGF010000176.1 GCA_030622395.1 Calditrichaceae bacterium | reverse complement strand
TTGGGAGGGGTTAGGGGTGGGTTTGTGTTATTCCAATTATAAACCCAAACTAATCCATTACAAATATTATAAAATTTAATTTGACAAGAACAATATTTTTTAATACGATTAGAACGGCTATACTGGAACAGTTGTAAATCCCGATATTTCGGGGAAATGGTTTGTTTATAAATCCCGAGAATCGAGGCGGTTTAACCATTTCGTCTTGACAGTTATACCGCCTGTCCCGATTCTTTTTATCGGGGATACTCATTATTTCAAATCAATTGTTGAACAAAGTGAAATCCCGATTTCGGGGCAGATCGGTATATTTTAATAAGATCAGGAGATAGTGATGAGTGAAATTGAAGCGGCTAATCAGACTAAAGCGATAAATCCTGCTACCGGTGAAGTATTGGGTTACTCGCCGCTGCATTCGGTGGATGATTTACAGGATGCAATTCAAAAAGCAAGAAAGGCGCAAAAAGACTGGGCTGCATTACCTGTAAAAAAACGCGTAAAATATATTAAGTCTATCCGGGGCTACATTGTGCAAAACGCCGATAAGCTCTCGGAAATTATTTCCAGGGATAACGGCAAATTGCGTATCGACGCTCTGGCGGCGGAAGTCGTACCCGCGGCTATGGCTGTCGCCTATTATTGTAAAAAAGCTGAAAAATTTCTTAATGATCGTAAATTAGCGGCTGGGAATATTGTTCTATCCTTCAAGCGAAGTAAAGTTGTCCGCGCTCCTTTTGGCGTAATCGGTATTATTTCTCCATGGAATTATCCTTTTGCAATTCCTTTTTACCAAGTTATTATGGGCTTGTTGGCAGGGAATGCGGTAATTTTAAAAACAGCGTCCGAAACACAAATGGTCGGGCTGGCGCTGAAAGAGAGCATTGAAGCGGCAGGTCTTCCGGATGGCGTCTTTACATATTTGAATATGCCCGGCAGGGTCGCAGGCAGCGCCTTTCTGGAAAACGGCGTCGATAAATTATTTTTAACGGGATCGGTAGACGTCGGTAAGATTATAATGGCTAAAGCGGCGGAAACTCTGACCCCGATTTGCCTGGAATTGGGCGGCAATGACGCTATGATTATTTGCGAAGACGCCGATCTATACAGGGCGGCGGGCGGCGCCGTATGGGCAGGATTCTCCAATGCCGGTCAATCCTGCGGCGGGGTGGAACGAATCTATGTTCACGAATCCGTTTACGAATCATTTCTTGAGATATTAAAAGAGAAAGTCGAAAACCTGAAAGTGGGATACGATGCAGACTATAAAATGGAAATGGGCTCAATGACCACAAAAAAACAATTAGAGGCTGTTAATAAACATATTGAACAAGCTGTTTCAATGGGAGCGGCTGTTTATGCCCAATCAAAAGCGCCGGAAAATCCTGATCTATATAATTTTATCCCGGCGACAGTTTTAACGAATGTAAATCACGATATGGATGTAATGCGCCACGAAACCTTCGGGCCGGTAATCGGTGTTATGAAAGTTAAAAACATGGAAGAAGCCATTAAACTGGCAAACGATTCCTATTTGGGACTTACCGGATCGGTCTGGTCAAAAAACCGCAAAAAAGCGGAAAAAATTGGCAGGCGGATAAAAGCGGGGTCTATTACAATTAATGACCACCTGATGAGTCATGGACTGGCAGAAACCTCGTGGGGCGGCTTTAAGGAATCCGGTATCGGACGCAGCCACGGCGAACTTGGTTTTAACGAAATGACCCAGCCGCAAATGATTGTCAAAGATATTATGCCCGGCGTAAAAAGGGATTTATGGTGGCAGCCTTACAACGAGGCAATCTATCAGGGGATTAAAGGAATAATTGATATGCTGTACGGTAATAAAATTAGCCGTAAGTTAAGTGGGACGGCGCGCTTGATAAAAATTATTCCGCGTATGTTTAAAAAATAGTAATGGCTCAAGCCTATGATAGGAAGTGGAGTGTTGCCGTGCCTGCCGGCAGGCGTAGGGGCGAAGCATTTCAGGCAAAGTCGCTACGTATCAGAGACCGCTACGCTTAACTCTGATACAAGGGGAAAATATGATATACTTATTAATTGTTTCTATAATATGGGCGTTTTCTTTTGGTTTAATTAAAGGCAGCCTTACCGGACTTGATTCAAATTTTGTGGCTTTTGCCCGTATAAGTATTTCCTTTATCCTATTCCTTCCTTTTCTGCGTTTAAAAAATATTAATTACAAATTTGCCTTACAACTTATCTTTATCGGAATGATTCAATACGGGCTTATGTATATCAGCTATATTTTTTCATATCAGTTTCTTATGGCTTACCAGGTTGCCCTTTTTACAATTTTTACTCCCATCTATGTAACCCTTATAAACGACATATTAAACAGGCGATTTAAGCCGTTATTTCTTTTTACGGCTCTGCTGTCTATCCTCGGAACCGCCGTTGTAGTATTTAAGGATATTCACCAAAGCGATCTGCGTTGGGGGTTCCTGATTTTACAAGTTTCCAATATTTGTTTTGCATTTGGTCAAATTTATTATAAAAAAATCATGACGCCTCGTCGGGATGTGAAGGATTTTCAAATCTTTGGCTTGCTGTATTTCGGAGCTTTGCTTATCACCGGCGCCTTTGCCTCAACAACAACCGATTGGACAAATTTGAGCCTGAGTTCAAACCAGGTTTTAGTATTATTGTATCTTGGCGTATTAGCCTCCGGGATTTGTTTCTTTTTATGGAACTACGGCGCTAAAAGAACTAACGCCGGATCCCTTGCAATATTCAATAATGTAAAAATGCCTTTAGCCGTGACTTTTTCAATATTAGTTTTTCATGAACAAGGAAATATCGGCAGGCTGCTTGCGGGCGGCTTGATTATCATCGCAGCGTTAATAATTAATGATTGGCTTGTTAGAAAGCAGGCGTAGAAATAAGCCTGTAGTAATATTTCTATTTATGGGTGAAATATTGCAGCAAACTTTTACGCACCCCTGACCTTCGCCGGTGAGCGAATCCCCTGCCTTAGTCGGGCGGCATCCCAAAAGGGAAATTGTCAAGACAGGGTGGGCTAATCAAACAGGCTTAGTTGGTTGTCATTTTTTTTAACCGGCTTTTTGTACTCGCTTTTAGTTAACTCTATTAATTCCTTTTCTATCTTGTTAAGGAAAGGACTTCTTTTCAAATGATACTCCCTCCCCAAAATAAATCTCTTTTTAGCGTGAGAAAGGAACAGATATTTTTTAGCGCGGGTCATCCCGACATAAAGCAGCCGTCTTTCTTCCTCAATATCAGATTTCTGGTTTTCAAAAAGCGAATAAGGAAGCAGACCGTCTTCACAGCCAATTATAAAAACGCATTTAAACTCAAGCCCTTTTGCGGCGTGAAGAGTCATCAGCGTTACGTTTTCGACATTCGGTTTATAAGCGTCGATTCCTGTTCCCAGGGCGGCGAATTTTAAGAACTCTTCCAAATCATTCCCAAAATCATCAGTTAAGTTAAGCAGCTTTTGGAACGAATTTTCATTGTCCGCTTTTTCGGCGCTAAAATAATTATCAATAATTGCAGCGACCGTATTTTTAACGGATTTATTTTTGATTATATCATCAAATTCCGCAAGCTTTAAACGGCTGATAATTTTCTTATCTATTAATTTATCTTTTAAGAAATTGTTTTCAGGATTTATAGATAATTTCAATAAATCAACAATTGAACTGATCGGTTCTTTTCTGAAAAAAGGAATGTCTTCAATTGCTTGATAAGGGATACTGTGATCGTTAAAGGCTTTCTCCAAAACTTTCATCTGCCTGTTGATTCTGCAAAGGACTACAAAATCGGAAAGACTTGCATTTTCGGTTTCATCTCCCTGCGCTATATCGCTGTCCATTGAAAAGAAGCGTAAGCCGCCCATCATTTTTTCGATGGTTCGCGCTGTGAATTCCGCCTCGCTTTTATCGGATCCCTGGGGAGCAATTTGAATTTTTACGCCTTTTTGCAAACCCTTGAGCATGGATACTTTTTTGAAGCCTCCGCTTTGAATAACATCGCTTGACGCCCTTAAAATAGAATCGGAACAACGGTAACTTTTTATCAATTTATAAACGGCGGCTTGTGGATAATCATCAATAAATTTACTTATGAATTTTACGTTAGCACCGCGAAATCCGTAAATTGCCTGATTGGCGTCTCCGATTACGCACAAGTTTGATCCGGCGTCAGGCGCCAAATTTCTAATCATTTGATACTGCGCAAAATTAACGTCCTGATATTCATCAACCATAATCCATTGGTATTTATTTCTGTAATTAGAAAGTATTTGCGGATGATCCATAAAAAGTTTTACGGAGTGATACATCAGATCGTCGAGATCAAAAATATTTTCTTCCTTTAAGATTGTTTCATACTTGCTGAAAATTTCCTCCGTGTTTTTATCTTCTATTTCGTCCGGCGATTTCAAATTTTGTTTAGCTGCGGTTATTGCAGCGGAAATGCTCTTAAGCTCTTTTTTATCAAAACCCAAATATTTATGAAGTATTCGTTCTTTATCCGCTTCATCAATAATTGAGAAATGTTTTTTCCGTCCGGCGGCTTCGTAATATTCCTCTAATATGGAAAAACCAAAGGCATGGAATGTGGAAACCTGAATTTTAGAAACTGTGGATTTATTATCTAATAAAATTCTTAATCGTTCCTTCATTTCGCCGGCTGCTTTATTAGTAAATGTAACGGCTAATATATTTTCGGGGTTTATATTTTTAGATTGGATTAAGTTTGCGATTCTACAAGTGAGAGCCCGTGTTTTCCCCGTGCCCGGCCCGGCAATTACCAAAGCTGGTCCATGTAAATGCTCCGCCGCTTTTAACTGCTCTTGATTAAGCCCCCGAAGCCAGGCTAATTCAGGTTTTCCTTTATCCTGTTTTTTTATTTTTTCTTCCGCCTGTGGTTGTTCCATTCTGGTTTTTACCAAACGCCGGTATTCTTCCAAATCAAAATTAATCATTTTCCTGGTTTGATATTGAACGCGCTTTTCTTTCACCAGATCGCTAAACATAGATTCCTGATGTTTGAATATATCCTTTTCATCTTCATGAAAAACCTTTATCCGTCCGAACTCTCCGTCAAAGCCCTCCTTTATATAAACCTCTCTGTTCCTCATGCGCTTTATTGCTTCGACAAGCGCGTCATTTGCCGCCTCTTTCAAATCATCAATAGACCAGTTAAGAAGCGCATTAAACTCCGAACCTGTTTTCTGCAGCAGGGAATTATAGGCTTGGCTAACCTTTTTCGTGTTCGGTCCGACCCCTATAATTTCCGATAAAATTTCTTTTAAGGGGATAAGCGAATAGAACGGTGGACGGTTTTTCCGTTTAGTTATATCTTCCCTATCGGAGAGCTGGACAATGCGGTTCATTACTCCGACCGTCACCCTTTTACCGCATACGGGACATATTTCATTATGCTTCAATGTTTGAACCGGATCCCAGCTTATGCCGCATTTTCTGTGACCGTCATAATGATATTTTCCTTCCTGCGGGAAAAATTCTATCGTACCCAAAAACTGTTTGGGGTCTGAAGTTTTAAGCGCTTGTATAATTGCCTGATAAGAAAGATCAGTATCAAAGAGATTTGCTTCCCTTCCTAATTTTTCAGGGGAGTGGGCGTCGGAATTTGAGATCAGCGTATATTTATCCAAAAATGAGCACATCCAGTTCATCGGCGGGTCAGAGGAAAGTCCTGTTTCCACGGCAAAAATATGATGAGCCAAATCATCATAACACTCTTCAATAGAATCAAAACCGGATTTATTCCCAAGCGCCGAGAACCAGGGCGTCCAGATATGAGCGGGCACAAAGAATATTTGATCGGAACATTCAAGAGCAATTTCCAACAGGTCTCTTGAATCCAAGCCCAAAATAGGTCTGCCGTCGGAAGTAATGTTGCCGATTTTGGATAATCTCTGCTGAATTTTTTCCACTGTTTCAAAATCAGGGGCAAGTATAACATTGTGAACTTTACGCACTTTATCATATTTTTTGTAAATACTGCTTATCTCGGAAGTGAGTATAAAGCGTACGCCGCTATCGGGTGTATTAGGCGCTTTAAAAAATAAATCCTTTTTATATTCATCTTTCAATTTGAATAATCCCGGCTCAGCGGGTTCGAGTTTCTCTTTCATTTCTTTCAGCCAGCCCGGATGAGTAAAATCACCGGTTCCGACAACTTGTATTCCCTTAAGCCTTGCCCAGTAATCCAAATATTCAGGACGCAGGTTTTTGCTCGTGGCAATGGAATAATGTGAATGGATATGAAAATCAGCGATAAACTTCATTATATACTTCCCTCTTTCTT
>JAUXGF010000497.1 GCA_030622395.1 Calditrichaceae bacterium | reverse complement strand
GCACATCCCGCCGGCTTTTAAGCTATTTTCGATATATTCAATTTTAGCGTCTTCGGATATAAAAATATGATCGATTAAAGATCCCTGAATCCTTTTCTTACTGCGGTTCGGCATCCAGTAACTTGTCCATTTATTCTTTAGCTCAGAGGTCGCCCAAAAGTAATTCAGGCGGTTTATAACAGGTTTGAATTCATCAAAACCATGTTTGGATACATTGTTAAAATCACCTAATAAAATAATATCTTTATCATTAGTTTCCTGCGGGATTGTTTTTAAAATAGATTCCAAAACCTTCCACTGTTTTTGGCGTTTTTTCCAACCGCTGGGATAAGCCTTTAAATGAGTAACAACAGCATGGAAATCAAATCCATTGGGAATTACTTTAAAATATACCCGAAAAGCGGGCCTTAACCAGGATGAAGGCTTTAACGCCACATCCATGTAAACCTGCGGATTTCCTATCACCTGTAATACAGATGAGTCGTATAAAAAACCAATCTTTTGCGATCCGCCGCCCGAGGGTGAATATACAAGTTTATATTGTGTTCCCAGATATTTTTGCGCCGACTCCTCTAAAAGCAGCGGGTCAACAATTTCAAGCACGCCTATCAACTCAATATCCAAATCTTTTAATAAAGTAAAAAGCGCTTCAACATCCGTTGCCTGACCTTCAGGCGGATTACTAAGATTTATATCGTATTCTTTCATCTTGCCGCCGTCGTCTTTACATGGGAACCATTCAATATTAAATGTTCCAATTTCAATTATTTGCTCTGTCTGTCCATAGAGCAAAACAGGTAATAAAATTATGATTGCCAAGATATTTCTAAACATTTTTACTCCTTGTATAGTATGATAAGAAACTCACCCCTACTAACCCCCTCTCTTTAAAAAAGAGAGAGGAACACCCCTTCTTTTTTCTAAAGAGAAGGGGCCGGGGGATGAGTTCACACGCCGCCTATTTACAAGTATCCACCTGTATGGCAGACCTGATTATTTATCCAAAAATCAAACGGCTGCTTTAAATTTTTTAAGATAGATTAAAATATTTTCCAGCCGGTCAAGCAGCGGCTTAGATTGATCAGTGCGAATATTCAGATTATAAATATGATCATACCTCCCGGGCGTTAAATTCAAGCGCAAGGGCGCGCCGCAAAAAGCGCATAAATAAGAACATATCTTATCATGTTTTAGGTTAAGATCAACGACTAAATCGAATCTACTGTTTTGAAGATTTTTCATAAATTCATCATTTGGGGATCCCATCCAGTTTACGTCATTTTCCCGCAAACTGCCGCGCATAAAAGTAACAACCTTTACATCTTGAAAAATTGAATGCAATTCTGAAATAAAATACCGCGTTGACATTTTAACTTTTTCATCTGAAGGTATTACAATCAAAACTTTTTTTAAGGTTTTAATTTTTTCGGGAAAGTTGCAAAGAGTATTATTATTTTTAAAAAATTTCAAGCGGATATCCAAAAACTTTCCTAAAAACAAATGCTTAATTTTATCTTTCACTTTTTTTCTCCCTTTTATGGGGCCAAAGACGGCTTATATAATCTTTCAATTTTGACTCTCTGCCCAGATCCGCAGGTTTGTAAAATATCTTATCCTTTAACGCCTCCGGTAAATAATCCTGTATTATAAAATGAAGCTCATAATCATGAGGATATTTATAATCGCCGCCGTAGTTTAATTCCTTCATTAATTTTGTGGGAGCGTTACGTAAATGCAGGGGCACGGGCTGCATACCGCTCTTTTTAATTTCGTTAAGCGCGGCGTCAATCGCTAAATAAGCGGCGTTGCTTTTAGGCGTTGAAGCTAAATACGTTGTTACTTGAGATAAAATGATTCGCGCTTCGGGCATGCCGATATTTTTCACCGCTTCAAATCCGGCATTGGCTAAAGACAGGGCGTAGGGCTCGGCATTGCCAATATCTTCCGACGCCAGAATGATTAATCTGCGGGCAATAAAAACCGGGTCTTCTCCCGCTTCTAACATTCGCGCCAGCCAATAAACAGCGCCGTCGGGATCGCTGCCGCGCACGCTTTTAATAAAGGCGGAAATAGTATCGTAATGGTAATCGCCTTTCTTATCATAATAAAGAGGATTTTGAGCCGCCGCCTGTTTAACTAAATCCGGTGTTATAACAACTTTTTTTCCATCCTTATCCGCTAAATGAAAAGTGATTTCCAATAAATTTAAAGTGCGCCGCGCATCGCCCGATCCAAAATAGATTAACGCTTCCAAACCGTCTAAATGAATATCGTACTGACTGAGAAGGACGTCTTCATCAACGGCTTTTTTAAGAATACATTCCAGGTCTGTTTTAGAAAGCGCTTCAAGCTTTGTAACCTGGCAGCGGGACAGCAGCGGTGAGTTAACCTCACACGAAGGGTTTTCCCTT
>JAUXGF010000181.1 GCA_030622395.1 Calditrichaceae bacterium | reverse complement strand
CAGCGATTAAGCTGGTCAGATGGATTCAAAACAAAAACCATCGTGCATATCTTTCGCATAGAAAAAAGAAATTAGAAAACAGCAATCTTGTTCTTTAAGTTGCGTTGTAGGGTTAAACCTACTTCGCCTTACGATCGAACAACTTATTGGCAAGCTGTAACAACATTGCAATTGCCTGCGCAATATTTTTTAAAGGCTCTTTAATCTCGTTGGTTATTATTTGTTCCAATTCCACTACGTCGTCAACCGTTGATTCTACTTTTTGTACAGTATTGTTTAAAGAATCGCATATTTCATTAACATTAGTCATAATATCAGGCAAATCATTATTAACAGTATCAATAGTTTGATTGAATTTTTTTAAAGATTCTCTAAATTTTAATAACAACGGAATTGTTAAATAGACTAAAACGGTCAGTGAAAGCAGGAAGATAACTATAGCTGTTTCCCAAATCATTTTACGCTCCAGGATTATTAAGTTGTTTTATTTTTTAATTAACAGTTGAGTATTTAATACTCAATCAGGAAATACTATTTCCGCCTCGACGCTTAAAAAGAAGTTTTTAAAAATATCAGGCTTTATCATTCTTTTTTACTGTGCTCTTTTTGCGGGGAGAAGATTTTTTCTTTTCCGGCTCTTCTTTTTTTATTCCCATTTCGCTGTCTATTGAGTTTATCTCAGCTTCAAAATCTCTTTCCTCGTCAGTCTGGGGCTGCTCAAAAACGCCTTTGCCGCGGTCGATAGTCTCAGTAATTTTTTCGCGCATGTCGCCCAATTCTGTTTTTATCTTTTCCAGTTCTTCTTTGGCTCTGTCTATTAAGTCGCCGCTTTCTCCTTTTAATTCATCGCGAGTGTCTTTGCCGCTTTTAGGCGCAAACAAAACGCCGGCTGCAAAACCAATCAATCCACCTAAAATAAATCCTTTAAATAAATCGCCGTTACCTGACGCCATATTATCCTCCGCGTTTTTAATATTAATATCTTTTTACATGATAGTTTTATAAAATATAAATCATTTATTAAAGATATACATTTTAAATGATTTACTGAAATGCAAAATACGGAATGTAATCCGGTTTTTCAATCATTAAATATTGGAAAAAGTATAACTATAAACTATTCCATTCTTAACAGCCATATACTGGAATAGAAGTGGTTTGTTTTTCAACCACTTCGTTCTGACAGTTATACCGCAAGTCATATTCTCAAACCAATTGCTGAGCGGTATAAAATAAAAAAGCCCTTTCATAATAGAAAGAGCTTTTTGTAAATAAACAAGTTGACGCTATTTGACAAGAAGCATTTTAACTGATTGTGAAAAATCTTTGGTTTTTAAAACAGCGAAGTATATTCCGCTGGGCATAGAATTACCCGATTCATTTTTACCGTTCCATTCTCTGGTAATTTGACCGCCGACTCCGCTGTAAAGAGTTTTAATCTTTTTACCCAATACATCATAAATAACCAACTCTAAACTGCCGCCGTTCTTTGGAGCGTCAAAACGCAGCCTAGTGCTGGGATTAAACGGATTCGGAAAATTATTATATAATTTAAATGAAGTAATTACAGCAGGATCATTTTCTCCGATTGAGCTTACATAAGTGCTGTTGAAAGCGCCCGGCGCGCCATAATCGCCATCGCCAAAAGTTGTTACTGCTTCAGCCCAGTTTGCCCCATCGTTATTATCTAATCCGGGATTGGTTAACTCCATAGATATGCCGGTTGGATCGGGCCAATTTGTTCCGCCGTCATATTCAACACGGTCAACTTCCGTAACGCCGTCGCTCATAAAAAGTATAACCTCATCGTCGCCATTAGATAAATAATATCCAGAATATACATAATCAACGGTTAGTCCGCCGTTTACGCTTGTTGTATCATTGACGCCTAATACTAAATATGCGCCCGAATCAATTGTCAAAGGACCGCCATTGTCGATAGTATGTGAATCGCTTCCATCATCGGCAATAATCCAGCCGTTAATATCTACCGCTGAATCATCGGCATTATAAATTTCAAACCACTCGCCTTTGCTATCGCTGACAGCGCTTGGGTCTTGCATAATTTCATTAATCACAATAGCCGGAGCCTCGCCAAAATCATTATCTTCAATTGTTAAATTAAACTGGCTGGGGGAACCGGCCGCTGCGTTATTTCCCCCCAATACATTCTGCAATTCAAAGGTTAAGATTTCGTTGCCTTCAATATCGGAATCATCGGTTATTGTGATAACCACCGTTTGATTAGCGGAGCTGCCGGCGGGAAAAGTAACTGTTTGAGTGGTATAATTACCGATATCCGCAGCGTCACCGCTAAACAAAGCAACGTCCGCTGTTGTAGCATTGCTACCGTCAGGATTAGTGATTGTGACAACTAAATTATATGATCCATCGCCTTCGTTAACCGTCGCGCCGGATGAGGCGAATTGGACGGTAGTGGTTGTTATTACAGTAAAAGTCTGCCCTGTATTAACGCTGCCCCTGGTATTTGCCGCGGGAGCATTCCATGTGAAATCAGTGTAAGTTGTCCCTGTCCCGGATAGCTGCAATGATTCTCCTACTGGCGTGTCACCCGGCTCTGATACGCCTATATCTTCACTGGTCATGCCGTTTGCCGGTCCATCGGTTGCAGCAAACGAGCCTTCGTAACTTAAAAATTGAATAACCGCTCCGCCATTATCAACTAATGCGACTCCATCCGGCGCGCCGTTTTGCAAACCGGATATTGCAAACCAAACTGTGCCATATCCATTTTGTTGATCGGGAATGGTTGTGGATGTTATGTCCACTGTCGCATAAACCGCTCCACCATTCCCATTGTATCCAAGAATCTGCCATCCATCCAGGTTTGTTCCAGCAGGCCCGGCAATTTCAACTCCCTCATCGGCATCACCACCGGTATTATCATAGTGAATTTCATTAATAAAAACACTTTGGGCATGCGCGTAAACAGTAAACATACATACAACAACCAAATAAAATAATAAGTTAACACTTTTCCTCATAATACTTTCTCCTTAAATTATATGAAGTTAATTACAAATTTATATGAACTTTATCTAAGATACTTTTAACATCCCGGATTTAAATTAGAGTAACTGTTCAGCCGGGTCTATTCTAAAGCGAAATATTTATTGACATTTTAAAATCTAAATAAGAATTATTAAGTATTTGTTTTATTCTTGTGAGAATTAGATTTAAACCTCTTTTTTCAAGTGAATCATGCATATTCTTATCAAGAAATAAAAAATAAGCTGCCTGCTTAATAGAACAAATTGTAACCGAAATAAATCCTTTTTCATATCTTTATTAGGATTACGGCAGAGTCAGTACGTCTGGACTTTCTGAGGACTTTACCGATTCCTAAAGCGCAATAATTTCAAAATTATAAAATAGGTATTTTATGCTAAAAGCTATTTAATATAGCCTTTAAATACAGGCAATAATAGTAAAAAATATAATCTATTTTTAAACAAATGCAAGTAAAACTTATTTAAAGATGTAATACCCCGCTAATAACTGACATACTACTGGAAAAAATAATATAACATGATGAAAGAGCGGTAATGGAGCGCTGGGATTAATGGTTTTCAAAATACAAGAAGTAATTAAAAGACAGCTTTTACACAAATATCTAAAACAGGATTAATTTTTTTCTATTGAAATATAGTTTTAACGATTGCGATAAGCCGCACAAGGGCTACGGCGCACTGACCTTCAATTATTTAAAAAACTTCATGCGACGCACTGGACGTAAGTAATTTCAAACACCACCCTTGGGTCGGCTTAATTAGTTTGTGGCTACCAGAGCACTCATTTTATTATTTGCATTTTAGGGCTTACAAACACCGTACCGACCTTTAATGAAGGCACGGGCAGATTTGCTTATGTTTTATACCATCTCTTCATTAATCTTTCAACTTTAAACTTATAGCGAGGCCTCCTCCTGGAGCCAATGTGAAAGTTTTTGTTGTCGAGTTGTTAATTACCGTTTTTTCTATGTCTATGCTTGTAGGATTATCATTCCAATGCGCATCTTGACCATCGTGATAAATTATGGCTTCGTATTCTTTATTATATTCCAGAAAATTGAAATCAATTTTAAGAGAGCGCTGTTCCTCATCAGTAATACTTCCTAAAAACCAATTGCCTGTTTCTCTTTCCTGTCGGGCAATGGTTACAAAATCACCTACCTCACCATTTATAACTTTCGTTTGCTCCCAATTAACGCCCACGTCTCTGATAAACTGAAATGCGGGCTGATTTTCATAATGTTCGATCAAATCACAAGCCATTTGAATAGGGCTATAAATGACTACATACAGAGCTAATTGGTGTGCCAACGTTGTATTAATTTGGTTATTTTTTTTGTAGGGATTGAGTTTAATATTGAAAACGCCCGGGGTAAAATCAATCGGACCAGCCAACATGCGCGTAAAAGCGACAATGGGCAAGTGTTCCGGCGAATTACCGCCATCTATCGACCAGGCATTAAATTCCTGCCCCCGAAGACCTTCTCGTGATATGGCATTCGGATAAGTTCGACGCAAACCGGTAGCTTTGATAGGTTCATGTGCATTTACAGCTACTTCATACTTTGCTCCCATTTCGAGCGCTCTACGATAGTGATTGACCATCCATTGGCCGTGATGGTATTCTCCTTTCGGAATAATTTTTCCGACGTAACCGGTCTTAACCGAATGGATGCCTAAGTTATTCATCAACGCATAAGCGGTGTCCAATTGTTGGTCATAAGTTCTGGGAGCTGCCGACGTTTCATGGTGCATAATAATTTCTACGCCTTTTTCTTTTCCGTAACGGACCACCTCTTCCAAATCATAATCAGGATAAGGGGTTACAAAATCGAATATACCTTCTCTATCTTCAAATCCTATCCAGTGTTCCCATCCGGTATTCCAGCCTTCAACCAATACGCCACCAATGTTATTAGCAGCCGCAAAATCAATATACGTTTTAGCGTTTTCGGTTGTGGCGCCATGTTTTCCGCTGGCCATATCCCAATTAGACTTACCTAAATGCATTTCCCACCATATTCCAACATATTTCATGGGCTTAAACCAGGCAACATCCCCCAGTTTATTGGGTTCATTCAAATTTGGAATCAGCTTAGAAGCAATCAAACCGGCGGCATCTTCACTAATTTGAATTGTACGCCAGGGTGTTTTAAAAGGAAGGCTCCGTTTGACCTTGTATCCCAGGCGGTCTGAACCAACCAGTTCAGTCTCCATCATTAGTTTTTCTTTATTCACTTTAAGGGTCATTCCGGCATAGTCGGTCAAATTTGCCTCGTGAAAACTTAAGTGTAATCCCCCAGAGGTCCGCATGGTAACCGGCGTATTCACAGCATTTTCGGGAATGTGGCTCTGGGCAAGATTGGGATGATCTCGTTTTGCGATAGCATCAATTTCCGTGAATTTGGTAGTGTTGTATAGATGTTCGTAAATATCCCAGTCTCCCGGAATCCACCAGCAAGTATGATCCCCGGTCAAGTTAAACTGTGTGTTTTCATCAACGATAATAACTTCTTTTACACCCTCTTGCTCTGGAAATTCGTATCGAAAAGCTATGCCGTTATCATATGCTCTGAAATAAATATTCAGGGTGCGTTTTGGGATTTCTATCTCGTGAAGGTTAACAATTAATTCATTAAATTGATTAGATACCTCTCTCTGCTCTCCCCATGGCATTTCCCAGGTTTCATTGTAAGACTTTATATCATCTCCAATAATCTCAAAACCTTTAACCAAAGGTGCCTGCTTCTGAAATTCAAATCCCATAGAAGATGTATCAATTACCGTTTTCCCTTTATGTTGTACCATGTAAATTGGTGTACCGTTATCCTTGAGTTGGAAATCAATAATAATATTTCCTGATGGTGAGGAAACGTTTGTGTTTAGTGCTTTTTGTTTTGAACATCCTAAAATGCTTATCATTAATAAAACAAACAGCAATGAATAGTAGTATTTGAGTATCATTTTTATTAAATCCCTTTTGATTTATTTTCTGTATGGCATAACTATATATAAATTCAATCTCTATATCATATCATTCCAAATAACGTAGAAAATTACAATGGTTTTTCTTTACCCTAAGCCGGATAAACCGGAAATAACAAATATCAAATAATAAATACCAATTCTTTAGGATTCCATTCTTCTGTACTCCCCACCGGAGTTGCCGCCCCGATGGGGCTT